>JAQWRY010000063.1 GCA_029243485.1 Candidatus Binatia bacterium
CTCGGCGACGCGCGCCACGAGCCCCAGCTCGTGTGCCTTCTCCGCCGTGATCGGATCGGCCGTGAGGGCCATCTCCATCGCGACGGCGTAGGGGACACGCCTCGGCAGGCGCATGAGCGCCCCACCGGCCGCGAACAGGCCGACACCCACTTCGGGGATGCCCAGCCGCACGCCCTTCGCCGCGACCATGAGGTCACAGGTCAGAGCGACCTCGAGCCCACCGGCCAGGGCAAAGCCCTCGACTGCGGCGATCAGCGGCTTCTTGGCTCCGTCGGCGAGGAACTCACCGAAGCCCTCGGGCATGCCTCCATCGAGGAACGCCTTCAGGTCCATGCCAGAGCAGAACCCTTTTCCAGCGCCCGTGAGGACGCCGGCGGTGAGACCGGCGTCCTCGTCGAGCTGCTTCGTTGCGGCCAGGAGCCCTCGACCCGCTTCGCTATTGATCGCGTTGCGCGCTTCGGGGCGGTTCAGCGTGATCAGAAGTACACGACCACGCTTCTCGGTCAGAACGGCATCGTTGGCCATGAAAGACTCCTTACTTGGGAGGCATGCGAATGCCGCCATCCACTCGGATGGTCTCGGCATTCATGTAGCTGTTGGTTACGAGCTCGAGAGCGAGCGAGGCGAACTCCTCGGGCGAACCGAGACGGTTCGGGAAGAGCACGTTGCGTCCGAGATTCGCCTTGAAGGCCTCCGACGCCTCGCCCTGGCCGTAGATCGGGGTGTCGATCAGGCCGGGGGCGATCGTGTTGACGCGCACGCCGATGGCGGCGAGGTCACGTGCGATCGGGAGCGTCATGCCGACGACGCCGCCCTTCGACGCCGAGTAAGCCGCCTGGCCGATCTGACCGTCGAACGCGGCAACCGAAGCCGTGTTGACGATCGCACCACGCTCGCCTTCGTTCTGAGGCTCCACCTTGCTCATCGCCGAAGCCGCGAGACGAAGGCAGTTGAACGAACCGATCAGGTTCACCCGAATCACGAACTCGAAGTTCTTGAGATCGAAAGGCGTGCCGTCACGACTGACCGTGCGAGCCGCGCTGCCAAGGCCGGCACAGTTCATCAGCACGCGAAGCGGACCCATGCTCGAAGCGGCATCCACCGCCGCCTGAACCTGCTCTTCGTTCGAGACGTCGGCCTTGGCGTACTTGCCGCCGATCTCCGCCGCGACGGAGTTGCCCAGATCGTCGTTCAAGTCGACGACGCAGACCTTCGCGCCGTTCTTCGACAGAAGACGGGCGGTCGCAGCTCCGAGGCCGGAGGCACCACCCGTAACCATCGCGGACGCTCCATTGATGTCCAACATTATCCGAGCCTTTCGATGATCGTGGCGTTGGCCATACCGCCGCCCTCACACATGGTTTGCAGACCGTAGCGACCACCGGTCCGCTCCAACTCGTTGAGGAGCGTGGACATGAGCTTCGTGCCCGAGGAACCCAGCGGGTGTCCCAGCGCGATCGCGCCGCCGTTCACGTTCACCTTCGCCATGTCGGCGCCGGTTTCCTTCTGCCAGGCCAGAACGACCGAGGCGAAGGCTTCGTTGACCTCGAAGAGATCGATGTCCTCGATCTTCATGCCGGTCTTGTCGAGAATCTTTTTCGTGACGGGGATCGGACCCTTCAGCATCGTAACCGGGTCGGTACCCGCGACCGCGAACGCGTGGAAACGCGCGCGGGGCTTGAGACCGAGCTCCTTGGCCTTCTCTTCGCTCATGACGAGCACCGCGGAGGCGCCGTCACAGATCTGCGAGGAATTGCCGGCGGTGATCTTGCCGTCTTCCTTGAACGCGGGGTTCAGGGTGCCGAGCTTGTCGACGTTCGTGCCTTCGCGGATGCCTTCGTCCGCCGAGTGGAGCTCCTCCGCATCACCGACGGTGACCGGCACGGGAACGATCTCGTTGGCGAAGCGACCTTCCTTCAGAGCCTGCACCGCACGCGTCTGCGACTCACACGCGAACGTGTCGAGGTCGAGACGGGTGATGCCGTACTCGTCGGCGATCATGTCGGCGCCGATGCCCTGCGGCGGGAGACCCGACTCTTCGTAGCGAGCCATCATGTCCTTCGAGAACGGGAAGCCGAGATCCTTCGTGTGGCTGACCGAAGCGCCCATCGGCGTACGAGTCATCACTTCGACGCCGGCGGCAACGACGACGTCGTAGGAGCCTGCGATCACACCCTGCGCGGCGAAGTGCAGCGCCTGCTGCGAGCTGCCGCACTGACGGTCGACCGTGGTCGACGGAACGGACTCGGGCCAACCGGCGGTGAGGACCGCGTTGCGACCGATGTTCAACGCCTGCTCACCGACCTGCATGACGCAGCCCATGATCACGTCGTCGACAATCGCGGGATCGATCTTGGTGCGCTTCTCGAGCGCCTTCAGCACGTGGGCGGCCAGGTCGACCGGGTGCCAGTCCTTGAGCTTCCCGTTGCGGCGCCCACCAGGCGTCCGCACGGCATCTACGATGACTGCAGTTGGCATCTCGTTCTTCTCCTTGGGTGTTGTGATGGGCGCGATCCGAATGCGGCAGTGCCGCTCTGCGGTCGCCTGCGACGATCCATTCGGGACCTCGTCCACTACCGAGATCCCTTGTTGCTTTTGGGGCTTCCGGGGCGCCGGGCGGCGCGGCGGACCCCCGAATTGCTCACAAACGGGAGCCTTCGGCGCAACGTTCGCGGCCTTGACAAGAAGGCGCCCGAACGGCCCTTTCGTGGGATGCCGACCCTCCTCCTGCGTGGCGGGGCCCTCCTTGCCGTCACGGTGGCGATCGCCCTCGCGGCCAGGCTCGCTGGCGATCACCCCCGGCCCCGGACCCAGCCGGACATCCTCCTGGTCACCCTCGACACCACCCGGGCCGACCACACGTCGGCCTACGGCTACCACCGGCCCACGACCCCCCGGCTCGAGGCCCTCGCCGCCGAGGGCGTCCGGTTCGACGCCGCCTACGCCCCAATGGCCACGACCCTCCCGGCCCACGCCACGCTGTTCACCGCCGAGTTGCCGCGCACCCTGGGCATCACCAAGAACGGCGCCGTCCTCTCCGAGAACAAGAACACGCTGGCCGAACGCTTGTCCGAATCCGGCTATCGGACCGCCGCCTTCGTCAGCTCCTTCCCGGTGGACCGGATGTTCGGCCTGGCTCAGGGTTTCGATATCTACGACGACGACTTCACAGACGGCAGCTGCCCGACCGCGATCCGCGAATGGGAAGGCTTCGACGTCGACCGGGGCTTTTGTCGGCGCGGCAGCAACACGACGGCCCGCGCGCTCGAGTGGCTCGGGGACGAGGGCTACCTCGATGCGGAGGGCGAGAAGCCGCCGCTCTTCCTGTGGGTGCACTACTTCGATCCGCACGCGCCGTACCTTCCTGCAAAAGAAGACGCCGCGCTGTTCCCGTCGCACGTCGACGGCTGGCTCTCTACGAAGACCGCCGCCTACGACGGCGAGATCCACTACATGGACCGAGCCCTCGGCGAGCTGCTGGACTCACTGGACCTCGGCGGACGGCTCGACGACACTGTGATCGTCGTTGCCGCCGACCACGGCGAAGGCCTGCTGCAGCACGGACACATGCACCACAGCCTCCTCATCTACGAAGAGGACGTTCGCGTGCCCCTCGTCGTGCGCTGGCCGACACGCGTACGAGGCGGTCGCGTGATCGATGAACCGGTGCAACTCGCCGACCTCGCACCGACCCTGCTCGAAATCGCCCACGCCGAGGCGCTGGAGCCGGGGATCGGCGAGAGCCTCACTGGCGCCCTCGTGCACGGCGCGCCACTCGACCCCAACCGTCCGATCTTTCTGCAGCGGCGCGAGTACGCCGAGCCGGTCGTCTCGGGGCACGCGGTCGCGGGCGAGAAACTTGGGGTACGCCGTGGCCGGTGGAAGTACATCGAGGCGCAGGAAGAAGGGACCGTCGAACTCTACGACCTCGAAACCGACCCCTATGAGCGCAAGAACCTCGCGGAGACCCGACCCGCCCCGCGGCAACGTCTCGAAGAGACCCTCCACGCGTGGCAAGCGTCGGCAGAGCGTCCCGCCCTGCCCCAGGTCGACCCCGAAGCCGAGAAGCGCCTCCGGGCTCTCGGCTACGTGCCCTAAAGAACGACACCGCGACGACCCCGCGCCCTGGTCCAGTCCCGCCGATGCCGCTCAGACGAAAGCGCGGGCCAGGTGATACGTGACGAAGCTCCCGACCCACGCCAGCCCGAGCATGTAACCGAAGGCCAGTGCAGGCCAGCGCCAGGTTCCCGTTTCCCTTGCCATGATCGCGATCGTCGACGTGCATTGGAGCGCGAAGACGAAGAACACCATCAGCGAGAGCGCGGTCGGAAGCGTGAACGCGCGCTGTCCGGTGCGCGGGTCCAGGTCGCTCACCAATGCGGAGCGCAGACCGTCGAAATCGTCCTCACCGCCCACCGCGTAGATCTGCGCGAGGGTCGAAACGATGACCTCGCGCGCGGCCAGGCTCGCGAGCAACCCGACGCCGATCTTCCAATCGAATCCGAGCGGAGCGATCGCCGGCTCGATCGCGTGCCCGACCCGCCCGGCAACGCTCGCCTCGAGGTCGGCGCTTGCCTGCTCCGTCGGAGTCAAGCTCGGATCAATCGGTGCGGACGGGAACGTCAGAAGTCCCCACAGAACGATCGACGCGATGAGGATGATCGTCCCTGCTCTCTTGAGGAACGCGGACGCGCTCTCCCAGACTTGGCGGCTGATCAACTTTAGCGTGGGCATCCGGTAGGGCGGCAACTCCATGTAGAACACCGACACCGAACCCTTCAACAAAGTCCGGTTCAGCGCCGCCGCGGAGGCGAACGCGGTGAACGCGCCGAGGAGGTAAAGGCCGAACATCACGAGCCCCTGGAGACCCAACGGCCCGAAAGCCGTCGCTGGAACGAACGCGGCAATGAGCAACGTGTAGACGGGCAGCCGCGCCGAACAGGTCATGAACGGCGCGACCAGGATCGTTGCGAGCCGCTCCCTCGGCGAGGCGATCGTCCGCGCCGCCATGATTCCCGGAACCGCGCAGGCGTAGCACGAGAGGAGCGGCACGAAGCTGCGCCCCTGCAGGCCGACCCAGCCCATGACCCGGTCGACCACGAACGCGGCGCGCGACATGTAGCCGACGTCCTGCAGGAAGTGCAGGAACGTGAACAGGATCAAGATCTGGGGGAGAAAGATCACGACCGACCCCACGCCCGCGAGAATCCCGTCGGCCCAGAGGTCCGTGAGGAGCCCCGCAGGAAGAACCTCACGCGAGACCCGGCCCAGCTCGGCGAACGAGGTATCGATGGCGTCCATCGCGGGCACCGCCCACGCGAAGATGCTCTGGAACAGCAGAACCATCACGCCGAGGAAGATCGCGATGCCGGTGACGGGATGCAGAAGCACCCGATCGAGCATGTCGGTACGCGAGTCCGGGTGCAGCGAGTCCGTTCCGATCTCGTCGCAGACGCGGTCGACCCACGCGAAACGCGCCGGCGCGGTCTCCGGCTTCGGCCCACTCGCTTGCGGCCAACTCGTCGGGTCCTCGAGAAACCGGCGCAACGGATCCAGACCAACGCCACGGTGGCCCACGACGCCCAACACGTGCACGCCGAGCACCCTCGAGAGCTTCATGGGGTCGAGCTGCCCGCCTCGCGCCTTGACCTCGTCGATCATCGTCGCGACGACGAGCGTCGGCAGGCCGCGATCGAGCGCCTCCCGCACGAGACCGAGTCCACGGCGAAGCGTCGTACTATCGACCACGACGACGAGCGCGTCAGGAAGTCGCTCGCCTTCTTGATCACCGGCGAGCACGTGCGTGACGACCTGCTCGTCGGGCGTCTCCCCGTGGAGAGCGTAGGTCCCGGGCAGATCCAGGATCTCCACGGCACCCCCCGAGCCCGTGAGGATCCCCTCGCGCCGTTCGACCGTGACGCCGGGGTAGTTGCCCACATGCGCACTGGAACCCGTCAGCGCGTTGAATAGCGTCGTCTTCCCCGCGTTAGGTGCGCCCACGAGGGCGACGCGTACGAGCGACGGCGTGAGAGCCGGTGCGGCGCTCACCCGGTCGTGACCTCGGCGCCGGCCTCGACCTCGACGCAAACCGAGTCGAGCTGCGCCGTCCTGAGGCAGAGGCGGTAGCCGCGCAGTTCGATCTCCACGGGATCGCCGAGCGGCGCGCGCCGGCGGATCTCGAGCCAGGTGCCGGGCACGAAGCCCAGGTCCTGCAATCGCAGGGGAATCTGCTCCCCGGCCGAGGGCTCGCAGACCCGACCCCGCTGGCCCGCTTCCAGGCGGGAAAGCGGGATCGGCTCTTTGAAATTGGTTTTCATTTTCATTTAAGCTATCCGGCCCCTGGAGGGACCGCAACACAGAGGACGTACCATCCGCGTCTCCACCCTCGTAGACCTTCGTTGCGCCGGTGCCGGTCGTTCGCTGACATGTGCCGGTGGGAAACGGGCACGCCGTGGCTTTGCTACCGGGAACGACGCCGCTCGCCGGCACCAGCACGAGTGAAACGCGGCGTGTGGTGTGGAACCTCGCCTGGCCCGTGATCCTGGCGCTCGTCTCGGAGTCGCTCGTCGGGCTCGTGGACATGTTCATGGTCGCTCGCCTCGGCGCGAGCGCCGTGGCCGCCGTCGGCGTCGGCGGACAGATCATGGGCGCCGTCACCGTGACGATGATGGCCATCGGGACCGGGACCGTCGCGCTCGTCGCGCGGTCCGTCGGCGCGGGCACCCTCGACGAAGCCCACGAGACGCTCGGACAGTCCATCCTCGCAGCGTCGACTCTCGGCATCGTGGCCGTGATTCCCGTCCTTCTGTGGGCCGAGCCCTTCGTCCAGGCGTTCGGCGTCGCTCCAGAAGTCACGGCCGAGGCGACGGTCTACGTACGCGCGGTCATGCTCGCCATCGCCCCGAGTTCGGTTCTCTTCGTGATCGGCTCCGCGCTTCGAGGCGCGGGCGACACGCGAACGCCACTCGCGATCGGGCTCGTCGTAAACTCCGTGAACGTGTTCGCGAACTGGGTTCTGATCTTCGGTCACCTCGGGTTCCCCGCCCTCGGCGTGCTCGGCTCGGCGCTCGCAACCGCGCTGTCGTTCACCCTCGGAGCCGTGTTGTTGTCCATCTTGCTCGCGGGCGGGCGCCTGCGGCTCCACGTCGAGCGACGGCACCTCGTACCAGACTTCACGATAATCCGCCGGATCTTCCGGATCGGTTACCCCGCGGCCATCGAGCAGTTCCTGATGCAGGTAGGCTTTCTCGTGTACCTGGTCTTCGCCGCACGGTACGGCACCGACGCCGTCGCCGCATACTTCATCGGCGTGCGCATCCTCGCCCTCGCCTTCCTGCCGGGCTTCGGCTTTGCGGCGGCCGCGAGCACACTCGTCGGCCAGCACCTCGGTGCCGGGGAGCCCGAACAGGCGGAGCGGGCCGGATGGATGTCGGCGTGGATGTCGGTCTGCCTCATGTCGACGGTGGGCGTCGTCGTGTTCCTGCTCGCCGAGCCGATTGCTCGATTGTTAGTGGACGAGGTCGGCGTGATCGCCGGCACGGCCTCGTTCATCTACATGCTGGGCATCGCGCAGCCCTTCATGGCCATCGACTTCACGCTCGGCGGGGCCCTGCGCGGAGCGGGCGATACCCGGTTCCCCTTGTGGACGATGCTGGTCGCCTTCTACGCCGTCCGGCTCGGGCTGTCGGCGCTCGCCGTTTTCGTGTTCGACCTGAGCCTCCCATGGCTCTGGTCCGCCCTGATCGCGGACTACGTCGTGCGTGCCGCGCTCAAGACGTGGCGCTTTCGGGGGGCGCACTGGCGCTCGATCGAAGTCTGAGCGCGTCCCACCGGGCGCGCCGCGGATCGCGCGCTGCTTCCAGCCCCGCCGCGACGACCGTATCCATCGCTTGGAACTCGAGCAGTCCCCACTCTCCCACCGGCAGGGGCAGCTAGAGTTCGCTCTCGCTCGTGGCGAGCCGCGTCGATCCTCGACCCCTTCGGCGCGGGTGAGATTGGTCGACACGCAGAAGAACGGCAGCGCCAGATCTTCAATGGAACGATCTCCGAATACGGCCCGGAAGGCTCGGCCCGTCCGGTGACCGCCGAGTAGGGACACCATCGGCAAGGTGGGATCGAGAAGACGCAGGGTGTGCCTGCGGCACATCTCGATCAGCGCTGCGGGCTCATGGCCGACCCCGAACAGGCCCGCCACCAGCGCACCCATGCTCGTTGCGCCGACCGCCCCCCGCAAGGGCAAATCTCAGCCGAAGACCACCAAACCGCGCCGCGCGGCCAAGCGACCCGGCGGCGGAGCTCGAACGTTCGACCAGCCACCGCGGAGTCGGCGCGCCGCGGCTCCGGCGCGTGGACCGAGTAGTCCGACGTCCCGTGCCGGCTACAGCACTTCGACCAAGTAGTCCGACGTCCGGGCCGGCGCGACGCCCTTTTCCCAGGGCCGCAGGTACACGAGCTTGATGTTCCCCCGCCCCGAGGCGACGCCGACGAAACTGAAAATGTCCGTTCCCCCGGCGCCGACCGCGTCCGTCACCTTCGCGTCGTAGCGGGTATCGACGAGCCGGACGACCTTTTCGTCGATGCTGCCGACCTGCCATCGGAAGCCGGTCGACGGGTTCGCGGGAAGCCGGATATCGAATTGTTCGCCCGCCGAAACCGTCATGCTCGCCGGCGGCGGCGTAGCCCGCTTCGGCGCAGAACAGGCCGCGAGGAACAAAAAGAGGAGAACGGGGAGGATCTGCCATCGCATCCGCATTCCGCGTCCCTACTACTTCTCGCCCGAATGCTCCATCCCGGTTGCTCCCGAGGGCGAATACGCATAGCAAAGCTTCGCGCCCGCCGGGATGCTGCGGGACGCGAGGAGGAACTGAATGAAGGTGAGACTCGGCGCCAGCGTCGCCCTGCTCGGCCTGCTCGCCGCGGGTTGCGCCACCACGGGCATTATCAATGCACGCTTGCACCTGCCCGGCCAGACCGCGGCAACCCCGATCCAGATGGAGTATCAGACCGAGCGCTTCGGTGCGGGCGGTTCGATGACGGCAACCCTGCCGAGCGGCGAGAGCTTCGAGGGCCGCTACCTCCAGATCACCTCGACCTCGAGCGGCGACACGCTCGGCACGCCCTGGGGCGGCTGGGGGCCGTGGGACCCCTACTGGACCGACTGGGGCTCCTACGGATCGGCCTGGGTGGGCGGCGTGGACTACGCCTCGTTCGTCCAGAACTACTCCGGCAAACTCGTCGCGACCCTCTTTGGAAGCCGTGGCGATACGATGCGGTGCCGGTTCCAGCTCGCCAACCCGATCGACGGCATCACTGGCGGTGGCGTCGGCGAGTGCCAGACGTCGACCGGCGACAAGATCGAGGCGCAGTTCTAGGGAAGCGTCTCCCCCTTCCGCCGCCGCAAGGGGTACAGCAGCTGAGCGGCGATGCCCTCGGGCACGTCGCCATCCGGAATCCCGAACTGATCCGGGACCCGATCCGTCGGCATGTGGAAGGTGCCAAACAGCAGATCGAAGGCCGGGAAGAGACCGGCGAAGTTCCGGTTCAGTCCCTGATCCTCCGCCGCGTGATGCCAGCGATGAAAGGCCGGCGTCGCGATCACGTATCGCAGCGGGCCGAAGGACCACGGCACATTCGCGTGAATGAAGAGGGAGTACACGTTCAGGATCGGTACGTAGGCGACGAGCAGCGTCGCGTCGAAGCCGAGGAGAACGATCGGCACCGCCTGCGCGACGCGAATCAGTACGTCGTTCACCGGATGCAGGCGAACGGACGAGAGCCAGTCCACTTCGGTCGACGAGTGATGGACGGCGTGGAAGGCCCACAGTCGCCGACCGTGTAGCCACCGGTGGATGAAATACGCAATGGCGTCGGCGAGGACGAGAAGCAAGACGAGCTGCAAGACCCATGGCAGCTCCGCGATCGGGCCGCTCGGCTGCACGAAGTTCTCGATGTGCTCTTTGGTCACCGAAACGCCGGAGGCCAATGCCAGACCCACGATGGCGAGCACGATGGCGACCCGCGTGATCGCCTTCGTCACGAGCGGCGTGAAGAACCAGTAGGTCACGTCGGTGGAAACGCCGGGCCGGAGCCGCCGCTGCTCCGGCCGGGCCGGAGCCATCCACTCAATCACCCCGAACACCACGCCGAGGATCATGAGCGCGCCGAGCAGTCCGGCAGCGCTGAGAGCCATGGGCGCATCGTACCTCCATCACCCCAATCGAGCACCCCGGCATAATGGATTGTCGCAGCTGCGTGTTTGATGGATGCTCAAAGCCCCCTATGCCTGAGAACACTGCGAAACTCCTGACCGATGCGCTCTGGCGCCTTCATCGACGCCCGGCGCTTCCCACCGCGTGGGAGGGCGGCGGCAACCTGCCCTGGCAAGAGCCCGCCTTCGCCGAGCGGATGCTGCGCGAGCACCTGGACGAGTCCCATGCCGCCGCGTCCCGCAGAGAGAGCGAACGGACCGCCCAGCTCGACTGGCTCTGGACCGAACTGGCTCTCGCACCCGGCATGCACGTCTACGACGTGACCTGCGGCCCCGGCCTCTACGCCGTGGAACTCGCGAAGCGCGGCTGCCGTGTGACCGGCGTCGACTTCTCTCCGGCTTCCATCGCACACGCGAGAAAACTCGCGGAGCAAGAAGGCGTCGCGGAGCTCTGTACGTTCATCGAGGCCGACATCCGCGAGGTCGAGGTCGACGCCGACTCGTTCGACGCGGCCCTCTTCCTCTACGGACAACTCGGGGTCTTCCCGAAGGACGATGCGGCCGCGCTCGTGGGCGAGATCGCCACGCGACTCCGCTCGGGCGCACGAATGTGCGTCGAGTTGCTCGACCCGGCCCGCGTCGACCGCGAGGTCGACAACTGGTGGTATACCGACAACACGGGTTTGTGGGGCGATGCGCCGTTCCTCCATCTCGGAGAGCGCTTCTGGGACGAGGAGACGCAGACGTCGAGCGAGCGTTTCCACATTCTCCACCTCGAGACCGGCGAGATGAACGAGATTCTCCTGTGCGACCAGACCTACACGGACGCCGCAGCCCGCACGCTCCTGACCGAAGCCGGCTTCAGCTCGGCCGACGTTCACCCAGCCTGGAACGACGTCGATCTGTACGACGCGCAGGAGTGGATCGTCTACATCGCGGTCAAGTGATCAGTCGATCGCGGCGCGGACGAGGGTTCCGGCGCGAGGAGCATAGCCGGTGAGCCCGTCCACGGCGTCGTGCGTGGGCTCGGTAACGAACCGATCGCTCTCGAGCGTGACCTCGACAAGAGGCGTCGACGAGGCAGGCGGCGGGAGCGGCACGGCCGTGGTCACGACCTCGCCCGGTCTCCCCCCCATCTGGATCTCGGCCACCTTCCGGCCGTCGACCAAGACCGTGGTCGTACCGTCGCTCAAGTTCGGGTGCTCGGGATACCGCACCTCGAGAGTGAGACGGGTCGCATCGGGCCCCCGTGCGAGCGCGAGGATCGCGTGGGGGGACAAGATTCCTCCCCGGTACACGCCGCCCACGATGGTTCGTGCCTGGTCCTTCGCGACGAGGCGACGCCCTCGTAGCTCCACCGCGGCAGGGATCCCATCCACGCCGAACGCCTTCTCCGCCTGCTCCCGCGTGAACGACTCTCCAGCCGCGTAGGGGCCGTACGGGCCGAACTCTTCGAGCTTCGCCGTGTCGAGAGGGAGGAGTTCGCGATCCGCCAGGAACCGCGCGACCCCAAGCGCCATGTAGCGGTGACCCTCTCGATTTGGGTGCCCATTTAGCGGGCGCAGGGTGTGCTGCCCCACGTCGAATGGCGCGACGGCGACCTCGCTCTCGACGAATTTCTGCCCCAGCACTTCGCCGAACCCGAAAACGAGCGGCTCATTCAGGAGATACATCACGTACGGCGCGTCGTAGTACTCGGCGAGGAGCTTTCGCAGACGATCGATCTCCGCGCCCGCGAGCGCGTAGCGTCGCACGGACTCCGGAATCAGGTAGGAGCCAATGAGGCCACGCGGCACGCGGCCGTGATTGCTCACCTGCCGAGGGCTGGCGACAGATGCGTGCGTATCCCCGAAGATTCCCTGCGAATCGTACGTGGCGCTCCGAACGTTGCCGAGAATGAAGCCGTGGCTGCTGTCGAGGTCGTTGTACCCGAGAACGTGAACGACGAGATCTGGCTCGATTTGATGTAGGTTGTGCTCGAGGAACGCGATCTCGGACATCAAGTTCCAACCACCCACCGCGACCGGGCGCACTTCGATCTCCCCGAGCGAGGCACCATCGGCGACCGCGCTTCGCAGCATGGTCTCGAGCTGCGCGGCGACGCCGTCTTCGTAAGGGGCAGCCGCCGCGGCGACGAAGCTGTCCCCGAGCAGCACGACGCGGAACACGCCGTCGCGCTTCCTCTCGAGTTCACGGTGATCGCGCAGGCCGCTGGCGTTCGTCCGTAGTTCGACCTGCGTCTGCCAGCCCCGCTGCCCCCGGAGATTCGGAACGAACGTGCTGTTCACCCGCTGATCGGGAACCGGCCAGAAGAGATCGAACCTCGATCCGGCCTGATCGCGGACCTCGTCCGGTGCGAGCCGCCCGAGCGGCGCCGCAGCCGGCGGCTCGGGTTCCGGCTGGAGGATCCAGAAGGCGAGGCCGAGAGCACTCGCGAAGAGCGCCGCGCCCAGACCACACGCGATCCATCCGAAGCGGCGGTTGTTCATCGAAGGTACGGGTACGATATCATGTCGGCGATCGTGTACTCGTCGCCCGCCAGGTAGCGGCGGTCGTGAAGGCAGTTGTTCATGACGCCGTAAAGCCGATTCGCCTCGTCGAGGAAGCGGGTCTGCGCGTATGTCTGATCGCGCCCGACTCGAAGAACGGAATCAGCGGCCCACCAACTTCGGGATCGTGATCGACGATCGCGGGCATCCGATTATTCGAGCTAATGCCGAGGAAGCTGTCGGTGAACTGAGCCCCCATTCCGATGCTGCACGGGACCCGGTTGTAGGGCATCCCGCACTCCTCGAGGAGGATCGTGACCTTCTTTCCGTTCGGTGTGGGCCAGTAGTGAAGATCGAGCATGGGTTCTTATCTCCGTTCGGCGGCGAGAAGAGCAAGCCCACGCGCCACCGTGGTGAGTTCGCGCCCACCCCGCAGCTTGTCGCGCCCGAAGCGGCTCGCGAAAAGGTCCCTTACGCAGGGGACCCGCGACGACCCACCCGTGAGGAAGACCCGATCGACGTCGCCCCCCTCGATCCCACACCGTTGCGTCAGCCGATCGACGCAGGAGGCCATCCGATCGAGATCCGGGGTCAGCCACTCCTCGAGTTCCTCCCGCCGAACCTCCTGGCGGAGCCGGCGGCGGAGGTGGTCGAACTCGAACGACGTCGAGTCGGCGTCCGAGAGCCCGCACTTCGCCGCTTCGACCGCGCGGTAGAGAAGGTAGCCCAGGTCCTGTTCGACGAGCTCGATCAGGGACTGGATTCGCGTCGGTTCGTCGGCCTCCATCTCGAGTCGCCGCAAAGTCTCCATCGTCTTGGGCACGGCGAGGAAGGAAACATCTTCCCAACGTTCGAGCCGCGAGTAGATCCAGCCGGGCATCGGAAGCTCGCGTCCTTCCAACGAACGTCGGCTCGTACCCAACCCGAGCCGGGGCGCGACCACGTGACGCACGATTCGGCCGTCGAAGGCATCACCAGCGACGGCAACGCCGTCGACACCCAGGATGCTCGCACGGCGATTCTCAGCCGCCCGAAACGAGGGCCCGAGCCGCACGAGGCAGAAGTCACTCGTACCCCCGCCGAAGTCGCCGATGAGAACAAGCTCGTCGTGGTCGAGCGTGCGCTCGTACTCCGAGGCGGCCGCGACCGGTTCGTACTCGAGCTCGATGTCCTCGAAGCCGGCCCGCCTGGCGGCGGCCCGTAAGCGCTCTTCGGCGCGTGCATCGCTCTCGGCGTCTTCCCGCCGCTCCCGGCCGGCCACGAAGTGGACGGGCCGCCCGATCAGAGCGCGCTTTCCATCGACGCCGAATTGATCCACGGCCGCATTGCGCAGAGGCGTCAGGATCTGCGCGACGAGGTCTTCCAACGTGAACTTCCACCCGAAGATCCATGCGTGGGTGAACAGGCGGCTCGCGAGGTGCGACTTGAGCGACTGCAAAAAGCGCCCCTCGCACCCCTCGTCGAGGTACGACTGAATCGCCATCGGGCCCGCCACGGGCTGGATCTTCGTCCGGCGATCCGCCTCCGTGGGAAAATGGAGAACCGACCGGAACGTGGTCGTCGTGCCGCCCGCTTCCGGGAAGCTCGCGAGTTCGCACGTTCCGTCGGGCAGGACCGCGCCCACAGCACTGTTCGTGGTCCCGAAGTCGAGGCCAATCAAGGGTCCTCCCTGTCGATGCGGTGTGGGGCGCCGACGCGTCAGTCGTCGGAGTAGCCGGCAGCCTGCAGGCGGAACATCTTCGCGTAGCGCCCGCCTCGTTCGAGCAAGTCGGCGTGACTGCCGTCCTCGGTGAGGCGTCCATCCTCGAACACCACGATCCGATCCGCCATCCGGACCGTGGAGAAGCGATGTGTGATGAGAATAGCCGTGCGCTCGGCGGCGAGCGAGCGGAAACGACTGAAGATCTCCACCTCGGCTTCGGCGTCGAGCGCCGCGGTCGGCTCGTCCAGGACGAGGATCGGCGAGCGGCGCATGAAGGCGCGCGCGAGCGCGAGTCGCTGCCATTGCCCCACAGAGAGTTCTTCCCCCCCGAACCAGCGACCGAGCCCCTGCCCGTAGCCCTCGGGCAAAGAGCGGATGACATCCTCGATCCCGCCGGCGGCCGCGGCGCGCTCGATCTCCTCGCGATTCTCCATCTCGGGGATCCAGCCCACCCCGATGTTCTCGGCGACCGTGAAATGGAACCGTACGAAGTCCTGGAAGATCACGCCGACACGCGCGCGTAGTGCCGCCGTCGAGAGGGTCGTGATGTCGGCGCCGTCGAGAAGAATCGTGCCCGTGGTGGGTTGGTAGAGGCCCGTGAGGAGCTTCACGAGCGTGGTCTTGCCCGCACCGTTGGGGCCGACGACCGCGATTGTTTCTCCGGGCTCGATCGTGAGCGTTACGCCTCGCAGCGACTCCCGTGCCGAGCCCGGGTACTGGAATGACACGTCTCGGAGCTCGATTCGGGGCGGCGTGCCGATCATCTCCGCCCCCGCCTCGCCGTCGTCGTCCCCCGAGAGCGCCATCAGCTCTCCGGGCAACGGCTCGTGCGGCTCGTCTTCCGGGATCGCCAGGTACTCGAAGAGATTCGTCATGAAGAGATTGTCTTCATAGAGCTTCGCAACGGCGAGCAATCCGTCCTGGAAGGACGTCTGTCCCTCACGGAAAGCAACGAGGTACAGGGTCATCGTCCCGACCGTGAGCGCCCCCGCGACCGCCTGGCTCACGACCCAGGCGTAACAGGCGTAGAGCGTCAAAACGCTGAGAACGCCCAGAATGATCGCCCAGTTCGCTCGACGCCTCGCGAGCGCCTTGTCCTCGCGATGAAAACGCTCGAAAAATGCGCGATAGCGACGCAGAAGAAGCCCCGACAGCGAGAAGAGCTTCACTTCTTTCGCGGTATCCTCACGCGAGAGCAGCACCTCGATGTAGTGGGCGCGCCGGTTGTCGAACATCCGCGAGCGGTTCAGGAGGAATGCCTTTCGACCGAAGCGCGCCTCCGCCAGGAACGGCGGCAACGCGGAGCCGAGCAGGACGAGCACCGCCCAGCCACTGAACCCCGCGAGAATCGTCGCGTACCCGGCAAGCGTGATGCTGTTTCGCACGAGCAACAACAGCTGCCGGACCACGTCGAGCGGGCGCGAACTGGCCTCACGACGCGCCTGGGACAGCTTGTCATTGAAGTCGGCGTCCTCGAAGTGGCCGTAGCTCACGTTTACCGCCTTCTCGAGGATCATCGTGTTGACCTTGAGACCGAGCGAGAGACGAAGCTGTGCCTGCGCGAGCTGGGTGAGCTGCGCGACCGAGGAGCGACTCACGACGAGGACGCATTCCAGCGCGACCCACCACAGCGCGCTCGTTCCGGCACCGGGGACTCCCTGCCCCGCCGCGACGACGTCGTCGATCAACCGTTTGCCGACCCACGCGATCGATACCGGGAGAAGGGCCGCGCCGAAGGTCAGCAAGACGATGCCGGTCGCGAGCTTGCGATCGGCTTCGACGAGAAGACCGAACGCCTTGCGCGCGTTGCGCAGAACGTGGCTGATCTCGCGCAGACGCTTGGGAGGTGCGCCCGCAGGACCGTCGCCGCGCGCCGGATCGTCCGTCACGCCACACCTACCGGAGCAGCGAAGGCCGCCGGCGCCCCGTCACCGGGCTCTTTCGCGAGCACGGCGAGACTGAGAAGTACGAGCGAGATCCAGATGACGTCGGAGAGCAGGAGGTGCACGAGCTGGATCCACACCGGGGCCAACCACCAGACGTTCGCGAGCCCCACTAGAAGCTCAGCGACATACGCACCGACCACACACTTCGCCGCAAGGCGAACGGCCGGCTCGGGCCGCGACGCGACCGACACCCAGGCTGCAGCGAGAACGAGGGCCCCAACGAGAACCGCGAGGGTCGGATGCCAGATCCGCAAGCGAACGAAGAGATGCGCGGTCTCCGAGAACGTCGCCGCCTTGCCCGCTTCGAAACTAGCGGCGGGAAAGAGCGTGTCCCCGAGCGCCGTCACGGCCCCACTCACACCGAGTACGAGCATCCCGACGAGCGCCGCGAGCAGGAGCGCCGTCGACCGACCGCGCCCCTCGAGCGACAACCACGCAGCGCCTGATGCCCACGCCGCACACGCGGTCATCACACCCACGAGAAGAAACGTATTGAGCAGATGGCCCGCGACCCAGAGCCCGCGTGCAGTGCGTGCGTCATCGGCGACGTACTCGAACAAGACGAGCCCAGCGCCGATGAGCGCCTCGGTCACCATGAAGAACAGCGACCATGCCGCCGCCCTTCGCGTCGGGTCGCCGGCGTCGAATCGACTCCGGGCGCCCCACCACATCCCTACGACCATGAACAGGGACAACCCACTCGTGATTCGGTGACCGAACTCGATCACAGTCGCGTACGCCGGCGAGTGCGGAACGATCTCACCGTTGCAGAGGGGCCAGTGACTTCCGCATCCGGCGCCCGAACCGGTGGCGCGCACAAACGCACCCCAGAGGATGACGAACAGCGTGAAGATCAGCGTGGCCCAGGCGAACCGCGCATACCCGGGATACGGCGCGCGCATCCAGTGAGATCACCATGCGGGGCGGCCGATTGCCACTGGCCGCTCGAGGCGCACCTACGGAGCGGGCGACAGCTGCAGGACCTGCGGGCGGAGCCGCTCCTGGGCGACGCAGGCGCTGCCCTCCTCGCTGAAGTGGACACGGTCGCGCCGGAGAGCCAGATCGAACTCCCCGCCGGGCCAGCTAGCGACGAAGCCTCCGAGGTCTAGAACGTGAACCCCGGAGCGGAGGCCTACCTGTTCCCGCACAAGCCCGTTCAGGCGATCGACCCGCACGGACTCGACGATTCGCGATCGAAGCCAGGGTGAGTACCGCCAGGCCGAGGGCGAGCACCCGGCGAGGAGCAGCGACGCGATCAGGAAGCCGGAGAGAGTGAAGCACGTCGAGACGCCGAGGAACCCACCCCGCATCCACGCGAAATCGGAATGGAAGAACAGGACCGCGAGAAGGCAGTGCGCGCGAAGCCCGTCGAGGCCCGGCGGATAGAGAAGTGACGGGCCGGTCCGTTTCGCGGTTTTCGGCGGCGGCGCCAGCGATACCCGTGCGGCTCTCCTAGCTCCGTCCCAGTGCCTTGCGGTCGTGCAGGCGCCCGAGGATCCGCGCGTGGGTCGCGCGAGTGATCGGATAGTCGGACGCGAGCCAGATCGAAAAACCAAGGAGGACCGCGGGCGCGATGGTCGCCAAGAGGAGGATCGCGATCCGTACGACTTCGTTTTGCGTCTCGCCCTGCGCGAAGCCCAACAGGTCGAGGCCGCCGAGAACGACGAGGACCACCAAGGCACCGGCGAGCTTTCGCAAAAACATGAACAAGCCGTTGTAGAGCCCCTCACGACGCTCGCCCGTCTCGAGTTCATCCTCGTCGATCACTTCGCCGAGCATTGCCCACGGCATCAGATCGACGGCGCCGTATCCGATGCCGGCCGCGCACACGAAGCCGTAGAGAACCGCATCGCTCGTATCGGGCATCGCGAGGACGAGAAATCCCTGGACCACCATCCAGACGGCACAGCCCGCGCGGAAGACATCTCCCTTGTCACGGCGGAGCGAGAGCCGGAGCCAAACGGGCAAAACGAAGATCGTCGTGAGGAGGAACGCGCTCATGGCGAGTTCGAACTCCGTACCGCGGCCGAGCCAATACGTGAAGTAGAGAATCAACATCGCGCCGACGAGATCCATCGCGACGCGCCCGGTGAGATAGAAGCCCATCAACTGCACGAACGACCGCCGCCGAAGCGCGATACGGAAGCTCTCGAGGACAGGCGTCGTGGCCGCTCGTGGCGCGAACTCCGGCCGCTCGAACGTAACCCGGTGAATCAGAAACCACGGCAGGACCATGGCCGCGCCATAGACGGCTCCGGCCGCGGCAAAACCCTGCGGCCCGCCTCCCAGCATCGCGGCAACCGGCCGGAGGGCAATCGCGCAGAAGACACCGACGATGGCGCCGATGGCGCGGTACGTATTGAGCGACGTGCGATCGTCGTAGTCGGTCGCCATCTCGGGAATCAGAGCGAGGTAGGGCACCGACACGACCGTGGAGGATACGCTCAAGATGCAATAGACCCCTGCGTAGTAGGCGAACATGCCCCACTGTGACGTGAAGCCCGGGTCAATCCAGAGCAGCGCGAACGAGGCGCCGAATGGGATGGCGCCGATGAGAAAGTACGGCCGTCGCCTACCCCCTGCGAGGTTCGTGTGGTCCGACAGCCTCCCCATCAAGGGGTCGGTCACGGCGTCGATGATGCGGCCGACGAACGGGATCAGGCCGGCCAGAATCGGACGGAGACCGGTCACCTGCGTCAGGAAGTAGGTAGTGTAGACGATCGACAGTGCGGACAACGCCGTGTTGACCGTGAGATCGCCGAGGGCGAACACCGTCCTGGCCGGTGGGCTGAGTCGCAACTCTCCGGTCGAACCCTCCTCCACTCCTTCGGCCCCATCCACGCCACAGTGGCCTTAACACACGGCCCCTTAGGTAGAACAGCCTACTTCGGGTCGGTTCGGGCAGGTATTCGCCGACTCTTCCGCAAATGCCGCGTGAGCGCCTTCGCGACTCGCCGGTGCCCAACCCGGCTCGGGTGTCGATCCCCCTTCAGAACGAACCGCCGCCAGCTCTTTCCCTCGAGCGCGTCGCTGACGAGGAGAACGTCCAGGCCGCGCTCCCGCAGCAAGGTCGCTACCTCGTCGCCGTCGTGATCCCAGAACACGACAGTAAAGCGAGCCCCCCAGCGTTCGCGCACGAGTTCCGCCGAACGCGCAACGATCTCGACGTACCGCTCGCGATCAGCCTGCCGCTCTGCCTCGGTCGCCAGAAGGGACCACTGAAAGAGAGGCCGAAGCGGACCGAGCCGGTTCAGCATCTTCGCCGCCGTCACTGTGGCGCCGGAGCGAAAGGGCCCCACGAAAGAAACCTCCCCGTCCGAGCCAACGACGTACTCGGGACCGCCCAGATCCCACGCCGCCCGCCCCGCCGCCCGCATCACGTGACCGCCGATCCCCTGATAGACCACATACTCGACGCCCTCGGGAACGAGCGCGTCGAGACGATGGGTCTCGAGCGAACGCAGCATTTGGTGGGGGCCGTAGCCATGAAAGCCCGCGTTCAGGATCCGGGTGTCGTCACGCAACCAGGAAGCGAGACTGGCGGGCAACGACTCGTCGTCCTCCACGCCTTCGCCGAACGTGAACGAACCACCGAAGAAGAGCACGGCCGGCCCGGTGTCACCGCTGCCTGGCACCGCGCGCAGTCCGTTCTCGTCGATCGTGTACTCGACATCGTAGAGAACCTCGCCATCGAGTTCCCGCGAGGAGCGAACGCGAACACCTGGCGCCGGAACGGTTCCGAGCTCGGGATCCTCGCGAAAGTACGGCTCGGCGCCTTGCGGCTCTTCGACCTCGTACTCCGGCAGAGGACGCCCCCCGACGATCGTCGTCACGACGCCGACCGTCACGAGACCCAGGACGAGCCCCACGCAGATCATAGCCAGACGCGAACGAAACACGGCCCCGACTTAGCACGGAGAGCTCGGTGTCGCGCCCCGAAGTGGTCTGGTAGACCTCTGGCGAACGCAGCGAACTCGGAGGAATGCTCTTGAAAGATTTGTTCTCGGTCGAAGGAAAAACGGTCCTGGTGACGGGTGGCTCCCGCGGCATCGGCGAAATGATCGCCACGGGATTCGTCGAGAACGGAGCGAAGGTCTACATCGCGTCGCGCAAGCAGGTGGACTGCGACCGCGTCGCAGAGGAACTCGGGAGCCGCGGCACCTGCATTCCGATTGCCGCGGACCTGTCGACGGAAGTCGGAGCCAAGAACCTGGCCGATGCGATCGCCGAACGGGAGCCGGCCCTCCATGTCCTGGTGAACAACGCCGGGGCAAACTGGGGCGCCCCATTCGAGGAGTACCCGGACGCCGCGTGGGACAAGGTTCTCGCCCTGAACGTGAAGTCGGTCTTCCACCTCACGAAGTTCTGCACGCCCCTCCTCGAGAAGGGCGTCCGCGAAGGCGACCCGGCCCGCGTGATCAACACCGGCTCCATCGACGGCATTCAGGCTCCGCTGCTCGAGACCTACGCGTACTCCGCCAGCAAGGCCGCCGTTCATCACATGACCAAGGTCCTCGCGCGAAAGCTCGCCTCCAAGAAGATCACAGTAAACGCCATCGCCCCGGGCCCGTTCCAGAGCAAGATGATGGCCGCCACGCTCGACAACTTCGGTGACGCGATCGTGGAGAGTTGCCCGCTCAAACGAATCGGCGAGCCAGAGGACATGGCGGGTGTGGCGATCTATCTGTCGTCGCGCGCGGGGGCGTATGTGACGGGGGTGGTGATTCCGGTGGATGGGGGAATTCGGATTTAGGGGAGGAACTCCCCACCATCCTGCAAGTCTCAGGCAGCGGTCTTTCTGAATGCAGGATCGGTAGGGACTTTCTCCAATCTGGGCAGTTCTCTAGTCGTCGCGCTTATCGCGTCTCGTCGGGCGAGCCATCGGTGGTTCGTCTTGATTTCCGGCGGGCACGGAAGCTTCTACTGACCTTGGCCGGGCGCCGGAGCGCACATCAGCCCACGTCCCGGAGTCGGGTCGGTCGTCGTGAAGCTCCCCGGGGAGGAGCGGACGCCGCACGCCCGGGGCGCCGCAGCCGTTCTGACTCTGCTCGGCGAACCAACGTTCGTCGAGAACTTCCCCGGGGACGGCCCGCAGGAGCACGTCCGTACTGTCGACTGCAGCGGGAGGAGCCACCGTTCACCAACCACGCCGACCACGTCTATAGTGAACACCACCCACACCAGCGTCACCGACACCACTTCTCGGCTCCGCGCGACACGCCGCCGCGTCGCGGCGCCCCCTACCCCGCCGAGAGTTCGTCGTACGACCGACCCGGGAGGGCCGTCGTTTCCACCGACAATCCCGAGTCTTGCCAACCGGCCACAGCGACCTGGCCGCTCGGGTCGCGAGCGCCGCCGAAGCCGCCCTGCATGTTGATGACGTCGGAGAAGCCGAGGCCCGTGAGGATCTCGGCGGCGCGCTGAGAGCGGCCGCCCGATTGACAGCCGACGATGATTCGCACGCGCTTGTCGAGGCTGCTCGTCGCGACGCGTTCGAAGTCGGCGTTGGGTTCGGGGCGCCCCGTGGCTTCGTCGAGGTGAAGCAGCGGGATGTTGAACGCGCCCGACGGATGGCCCGCCTTGAACTCCGGCTCCGACCGCACGTCGAGGTACACCACCTTGCGATCTTCGCCCAGCGTCGTCGCCGCCTCTGAGGGTGTCGTCTGTCCTACCATCGCCTCACTCCCATGCTCCCCCTACCCGACGAGACTACTCCTCGAGCGGAGTCAGAGCGAGCCCCACGGCCTTCGCCATCGAACGAATCGACGCGATTTTCTGGTCGAACGCCGACCAGCTGTCGCGCTCGGCGATCGCTTCCCAGATCGACTCGATCTCGTCGACGAGAAGTGTTTCTGGCGCTTCACGGGAGAAGTACGCGTCCTGCAACCGCGATGCGTCGGCTGGATCATACCCACCGAGTAGTTTCCGAAAAGCTGCGAAGGGAGGCTCCGTGTAGTGCGCCGCGGCAGGTCCTCGCGCAGCTCGCTCCTCACTTGCCGCACCACCCCACCAGTCGAAGAAGAACTGCTCGTAACCGACGTCGCTCTCTTGGAGGAACGCCCGGCACGCGCTCTGCAGATCCTGGTCGCGCTCGTCACCCTTGGGCAGTAAGCCGAGGCGCGCGAGCAGCTTCCGTCCGTAGTGATGCACGAACCGCGCATTGAACGTGTCGAGCACCTTCTCCAGGGCCGGAACCGACGTCACCACCGTGAGGGTATCCGCGAGACGCGCGACGTTCCACAACACACTCTGCGGCTGGCGCCCATAGGCGTACAAGCCCGAGTGATCGAAGTAGGCCGCCGTAAACCCGAGATCGTAGGTCGGCAGGAACCGAAAGGGGCCGTAGTCGAAGCTCTCTCCGGTGATGTTCATGTTGTCGGTGTTGAGAACACCGTGAACGAAACCCGCGGCCATCCAACTCGCACACAGCTCTGCACTCCGTTCGACGACCAACTGCAGAAACGCCGACGGCGTATCGTCGTGGCTCTCTTCTAGAAGCTCCGGCGCGTAGTTCTGAATGCTGTAGTCGAGAAGCCGTTCGATCTTGTCTTTCTCTTCCAGCGCGAGGAAACGCTGGAACGTCCCGAAGCGAATGTGCGAGTGACCGAGCCGCACCATCACGGACGACCGCGTGGGCGACGGCTCATCGCCGCGCTGCAGGCTCTCGCCGGTCTCGAACAGGCTGAGAGTCTTCGACGTGTAGACGCCGAGGGCCTCCAACATCTCCGTCGCGAGCACTTCGCGCACGCCGCCCTTCAAGGTGAGGCGTCCGTCGCCGTCACGGGACCACGGGGTGCGGCCGCTGCCCTTAGTCGCAAGGTCGAGCAGCCGGCCGTCCGTGTCGAGCACCTGCGCAAACAGGAAGCCCCGACCATCACCGATCCGCGGATTGTAAGAACGGAACTGGTGGCCGTGATAGCGCTGCGCCAGAGGCGCGGGGAGATTGTCCGGGAGCGGCTCGAAGCGAGCGAAGTGCGCCTCCCATTCGTCCGCGGTCAACTCGCCGAGCCCCACGCGCTCCGCCCACCGCTGATTTCCGAAGCGCAGGATCCGCCGCGGAAAGTCCGCCGGCTCGACCGGGTCGGCGAAGCCCTCGCCGAGATCGAGAAACCGCGGTGCCGGCCGATATGTCGCGGAGACCGGCACGGCTAGGAGCTTGACCCAAGAGGGGTCGGCGTCTGGTCGGCGTGAGCCATCTTGGGTCAGGCTCCTAGATCGAGACCGAGCGGCCGATCTTCTCGCTCACCACTTCGGCGACCTTGCCGTACAGGTCGTGACCGTCGCGATCGTCGAGCCAGCTATCGGCACTCTCGTTCCAGTCGTAGTGGAACGCCCGAACACCCGCGGCAAGCCACATCTGGTTGTTTCCCGACTGACGGTTGAGAACGAAGCGCGCCCCGTCGGGGAACTCGAGGGAGACCATCCCGTCGGTGGTTGAGTAATCAACCTCATCGGGATCAAAGTCCTCGAGCCAAGCCTCCACTCGCGAGAGACAGGTGTCGGCGCGGTGCAGGTATTCCTGGCTTGTCATGAATCCGAGCCTAGCAGAGGCACCTCCACCTCGCTGCCCGTGTCCGGCAGGTCTCGATCCGCTGCCGCCGGCGCCTCGTCGATCTGCCCCGAGAATTCGACCTCCCGCGTGACCGCCAACGTCAGGCCCGCCGCACCGTCATCGGTCAGGTCGCAACACTCGTCCGTGTAGACCGGCTCTTCCACTTCGCCGAGCGCATCACCGAGGAAGTGAGAGGAGACTCCGTCGCGCGACAGTCGCTCCGCCAAATCCCTCAGCCGTCGGTATAAGGGCGTCACGTCCGCGCCGATCGCATCGGCCTCGTGCTCGGGATCGTCGTACGGGTTCGGTTGTATGAAATGGAGAACCGGTTTGTTCCGCCCGAGACCGATCAGGTCCATCAGCCGGATCCGATCCTCCCACGCATCGAAGTATCGCTCCGAACGCTCCGCCAGACTTCCGGCTTCCGGCCCCCGCACGCTCCGTCCGGCAAGCGGTGCGTAGATCTCGGCGGAGGGATAGTCGGCGGGCCATCCCTTGCGTCCCGCGTCGGAGAACTCCAGGACTTCCCCCAGCCCATCGACGACGAGCGCCATGTCGATCGTGGGGAGATAGGAAGCGAAGGCATGGAACGTCTGCGGTTGCCGCCAGCCTTCCACCGCAAAGGGAAGGACCGTGACCCGCGTGTAGCCCTTCGACTTCAGACCGGGCAGAAGGGCTTCCTCGATCGCCTTTGCCTGCTTTGCGACCTGCAAAGCCGCCGATCCACCGAAGACCCCCACGACGAACTCCTCGTCCCCACGAGAGTACGGATACTCCCGACCGCCGGCTTCGAAGCCGTGACCATTCACTCCCTCCCGACCTGGGGCGTACGTGTAACCCAGGTACGGATGGAGCTCGAACCGCGCATCCGAACCGCGCTGCGGCCCTTCAGCGGCCACCCGCGTCGGCCCGGCGAGCTCTCGCCGACCGTCCGACTCGCACGCAAGCGTGGATGCAAGGAGGGTGAACAAGAGCATCCGCAAGACCGTGGCCGCAGGTGACTTCATTCCACGAGGATGCCCGGCCTCACGCCAAGATCAAGGTGGTCGCTCTTAACAGCCCCCGCCTCCGTGGCAGCCGAGCCTTCGAGCGCATCTGCGCGAAGAGCCCTCCCGCAATGCATATAGTAGACGACTCGGTCTCGGCTCGCGCCGCCGAACTCCACAACCAGTCCCACGCGGCCAAGCCGTTCCCGCACACCGTCACCGACGGGTTTCTACGCCCCGAGCTCTGCGCACGGCTCGTCGCCGACTTCCCGTCCTACGACGAAGAGAAGTTCCGCAACGAGTGGGGCGAGCTCGGCAAAGCGGGGCCCGAGAACCTCCCGGCGATGGGCCCGGCCATGAATCGCTGCGCCGTCTTCGAGACGAGCGATCACTCGTGGCACGACATCACGATCTACACCGACCGCCCGCTTCCCGATCACATCCGGGCGGGACGCAAACTCGAGTACCTGTGCGGGCGGGCGATCGACTACGCGCACAAGGCGTTGGAGGAGGAGACGGAGCACGAGCCCGAAGGCTGGCTCGAGCGCACGCTCCGGAAGGCAGCGCGGCAGCTGGCAAGCTTGCGCGGCGCCTCCCGCTAGACGCCCAACGCTTCTACGGCAGCCCCTCGATCCGGTAGACCGACCCGAACGAATCTAGGACGTAGAGGTCGCCCCGCGCATCCTCGCCGAACGACGTCACGTTCTTCAACCGGTCGCCGCGCGGATCCAACATCGTTGTCAAATCCATAGCGTCGACGGCCTCTCCATCTACCCACCGAAACGATGAAACGTGACCCGTGCAGTAGTCGGCATAAAGGTAGCGACCGACGAGGGCCGGTGCGGACGGACCGCGGTAGACGTAGCCCCCGGTGACCGAGCAACCGTCTTCACGCCCATAAGCGACGACCGGCGCGACGAAGCCATCGATGCCGCATTCGAGACGCGGTTTGTCCGAGACCCACGGTGGGCGGAAGCACACCGAACCCTCGACCAGGTTCCATCCGAAGTTGAGCCCAGATGCGCCTGCCGGCGCGACGTCGACTTCCTCGAACTCGGCCTCTCCAACGTCGCCGATGAACATGTCGCCGGTTTCGCGGTCGAAGCTGAACCGCCACGGATTGCGCAGGCCCCAATGCCATACGTGAGGGTTTTCCACGCCCGGGTTGCCGGCGAGCGGCTCCGGAAAGGTCAGAGGATCGAACCGCAAGATCTTGCCGCGGAACTCCGCGAGGTTCTGCGCATTCCCCTCGGGATCCCCGCCCTGCGCACTGTCGCCAAGAGAGAGGTACAGCGCATCGTCGGGGCCGAACACGAGCATCCCGCCGTGGTGGCTGACGGACGACTGCGGCACCTCGAGAATCTTGCGCTCCGAATCCGGGTCGCCGCGAGCCGGGTTGGTGAGATCGACCGAAAACTCGGATGTGACCGAGAACAGCGAGGACGTCACCTCGGAAGTATAGTTGACGTAGAAGAGCCCGTTGTCGGCAAACTCCGGATGGAACGCCAGCCCCAGAAGCCCGAGCTCGCCGCCCGACCGTACCCGGTCGGTGAGATCCAGAAACGTCACGGCACCGCCGTTGCCGGTCAGGAGCTTGATACGGCCCGGCCGCTCGACGACGAACAGTCGGTCGGGATCCTCTGGCAACGAGGTGAGGAAGAGAGGCATCGAAAGGTCCCCTGCGACCCGGGCAAGCCGGAGGTCGTCCAGCGAGGCCTCTCGCGGCGGCGTGATCGTCGGCGGACCAGGCGGATCGCCGCCGCCGCCGGACGACTCTCCACCACCGCCACCGCACGCCATCGCGGTCGTCACCAGCAGAGTCAGCACCGCGCGCAGCACGGCCGCCCCCTGCCAAGATGCACAGAGCTCCGCTCGTCTACCCCTTGACCACGCACTCATCTCGACATCTTCGCTTCCCACGTGGCGACGTCAACCTCCGCATCGTCCAACCCATGGCCGTCTTCTTGGCCACATGCCGCTTTGCCCAGCACCTGCGATGCTCTCCGTCCTTCGCACGACGATCTTCCTGGTCCTCGTCGCCACGATCGCGCTCGCAATCGCGCGCGCGGCCGATGTCTCCACCAAGGTCATCGTCGTGGACGCTTCGCGCACGGACAGTCGCGTCCGGCCCGTGGCGGCGGATACCTCTTCTTGCGCGTCTCTCATCCCGACCGCCTGTCTGTAGGAGCATTCGCCTCAGTCCTCAACTCAGACTCGGCCTGATTGGCAATCTGGCTCCGAATGACCTAATTGGGCTTCGGCGAAGGCATGCGGAACGTCGGGACAGGAGCGCTAGGCGCACTCATCGCCTTGGCGCTGCTCGGCTGCGACCCTACCCAGCCGCTGTTCGGCCCCCGCGAGGTGGACGTCGCTCCCGCCGGCCGGCGCACTGTGGCCGAAGTCGTCGACTACTCCGCCCGACTGGAAGCCACGGCGCGCGTCGACGTGCGAGCACGCACCGAAGGCTACCTGCTCGAACGCGGCTTCGAAGACGGCACAGAGGTCGAGCAGGACACCGAGCTCTTCGTCCTGCAGCCCGATGCCTACGACGCCGCTCTCCGCGCCGCTCGTGCCGAACTCAAACGCGACGAGGCCGCGCTCGAAGCGGCCCGCAAGAACGTGACCAGGCTCTCCGCCGGCAAGAGCGACCCCGAGTCGGTCGAAGCAGCCACTCTCGCACAAACCACCGCACAGGCGGCGGTCGACTCAAGTCGAGCAGCCGCCGATCTCGCGCAGGCGGACGCGAGCTACACCACCCTGCGCGCGCCGATCGACGGACGGATCGACGGCCACCCGGTCGACGTGGGCAACCTCGTGTCGAAGGGCGACCGGCTGGCGACGATCGTGCAGCTGGATCCAATCTTCGTGACCGCCGACGTCCCCGCGGACAGCCTCGCGCAGCTGCAAGACTCCCACACCGAGACACCAGTCGTCACGCAAGTCGTCAAAGCCGACGGCACCGTCCACGAGCGAGCCGGCCGAGTGCAGACGATCGAGGGAGAGATCGACGCGGAGACGGGCACGGTTCGCGTCCGCGCCGCGATCCCGAATCCGCGCACCGACCTCCTGGCGGGCCAGGACGTCACCGCGCGATTCCTTCTGCGATGGCACGTCGACGCCATCGTCGTCCCGCACTGGACTGTCGAGGAAGACAGCGACGGAGCCTTCGTGCTCGTCGTGGGAGGCGACGGGCTGATCGAACGCCGCGCAGTCGAGCCCGGCCCCCGGTCCGGCGGAGAACGGGTCGTGCACGCCGGGCTCTCCGAGGGCGACCGCGTCGTGGTCGGCCGGCGAAGTGCGGCGGTGCCCGGACGACGCGTTGCCCCGGTTGCAAAAGAGATCACGCCGGAGCCGACCCCCATCCTCGGACCGTACGTGTCGGCACCGTCGCCAGCCCCGCCGACCCCGAGACCGTCGCCCGCGGCAACCGAGCGCACCGAGAGGACGCAGCCCTGATGCTCCACGTTCTCGGCTTCGTCGCGTTCCCCGTCCTCGCCGGTATCGCCGGTGGAGCCCTCGCCGCCTTTCGGCCGCCCGGACCTCGGCTCGCGAGCGCCGTGCAGCACTTTGCGGCCGGCGTCGTATTCGCCGCGGTCGCCGTAGAAATCCTTCCCGGGATGTCGCATGGAGCCCATCTGTCGGAGGTCGTCGTCGGGTTCGTCGTCGGCGTCGCGCTCATGCTCACCCTCGGCGCCTGGGAGCGGCGGGCCGAGCAGGCCGCCGAAGCGAGCGCCGCCTTTCCGACCGCCGCGTTGATCGCCGTCGGCCTGGACCTCGTGATCGACGGCTTTCTCATCGGCGTCGGCTTCATCGCCGGGGAGAAGGAAGGCCTGCTCCTCACCTTCGCGCTAACGCTCGAGGTGCTCTTCCTCGGACTCTCGGTCGCCGCGCTCCTCGGCCGATCCGGGGCGACGGCCGGAACGATCCTCCTTACGACGGGTGGACTCTCTCTTCTGACCGCGGTCGGTGCCGTTGCGAGTGCCACCATCGGTCCGAGCCTATCGCCGCCCATGCTCGTGGGAGTCCTGTCGTTCGGTTGTGCCGCCCTGCTCTACCTCGTGACGGAGGAGTTGCTCGTCGAAGCGCACGAGGCCACACCCGACAGCAGTTGGCGGACCGCGATGTTCTTCGTAGGCTTCCTTCTCGTGATCCTTCTCGATCTCGAGGGTGCCGGGTGAGCAGCACGACCCGATCCGGGCTCGCCGCCGCTCTGCTCTATTTCGCCATCGCGCTGTTCGCCAACCGAGCCGTGCTCGCGAACCCGTTCACTCTTCTGCCGACGCCCCTCGACTACACCCGAGCCGAGAAGCCCGGTTTGATGCTCGTGTACGAAGCCGATCAAGATTTCGTCGTGACCTACATGGCACGCGTCGCGCGCGCGTTCGCGTTCGCACCGTCGAAGATCACCGACGTCGGGCTCTGCAACCCGATGCAGCAGGCGTACACTCTCGGGGAGCACATGTTCGGCGAGGGCCTGCTGGGCGCGCTGCCGTACCGCCTGACACAGGATCCGATCTTCACGTTCAACTCGGTGGCGATCCTGAGCACCTGGATCAGTTTCCTCGCGATCTACACCCTCGCGTTCTACTGGACCGGCAGCTTCGCGGCCGCGTTCCTGGCCGGGCTTCTCTTCGGCCTGATCCCATCCCGGCTAAGCAACCCCGCGCACATCTTCATCTTCGCGAATGCCTGGTCGGCGCTCGCGCTCGTGGCCGCCCACCGGCTCTTCACACGCCAGCGCTGGCTGGACGCGGCGCTCCTGACTCTCTGCCTGTGCTTGCAGCTTCTCGAGAGCTTCTACCCGGTACTCGGACTCGCGATCATCGGCGGTGCCTATGGGCTCTCGCTGTCGATCAAGCACGCGGCGAAGCTTCCCCGGCTCGCGCCGAAACTCCTCGCCGTCGCTGCGGTGACCGGCGTGCTCGCGTGGCTCCTGTTCGGCCCGTACCTCGAGACCCAGGAAATCTGGGGAGTCCTTCAGGCCCGCAAGCGCATGCTCCTTTCACCCTACAGGTACCTCCCCGGCGAGGCGGCCTCTCCCGGATGGTTCCTCTCGATCCTCGCGGGAGTCGGACTCCTGGACCGCGCGCGAGGCGCGCGCGACCGGGACGACCCTCGCCTACCCCTGCTCGCTGCCGGCTTCCTGATCTTCTGGTGCACCGTGTGGTTCCTCTGGGTCCCCGGCCTCGGAAACCTTCCCTCCCCGCTTATTTCTCTCGCCGGTTACGTCCCCGGAATCGGATCCGTTCGCGCGCTCGCCGCACTCCAGCACGGCGTGCTCCTCGTCCTGTCGGTCTTCGCCGCGTATGCCGTCCTGGCTCTGACCGAACGATTCGCGCTTTCCGGCCGAGTCGCCATCACGACGGTACTCGCGGCTGGGATCCTCGCCCAGACGTTCCATCCTCCGACCGCCCGCGCGACGTTCGCTGCGACGGCCGATCTCGTGGGCAAGCCGTCTCGACCTTCCGCCGAGAAGCTCGATCTCCTGGCGCAGCTGCCCGACGGGGCCGTGCTCGACCTGCCGCTCTCCTACAAGCCGCGCAAGAAGCTCCAGACGATGCCGGGCTATCTCCTCGCTGCCGCGTACTACGATCAGCGAACCGCCGCTTGCTACAATTCGTTTTTCTCGGGCCTGCAGACCGAGGTCGAAAGGCTCGTCGAGGCGCTTCCCGACCCGACCGCGGCGAAGGCACTATCGGCCCTCGGCTTTCGCAGCTTGCTCGTCCATCACGTCAAGTCGAATGCCGAGCCCCACCGCCTCGAGCCACTCCTCACGAACGAGTGGCAAACCCAGTTCCTCGGTCGGACCGAGGAGACGTCGGCGTACCGACTCGAGGCCGGACCGGTCACAGAGCGCTTCGAGGCGATCGCGAGCAAGCACGCAGGACTCCGGCGCAAGCAGGTGAAAGGTCCACGCGCCGATGTCGCGATCCGCTTCCACCGAGGTATGGGACCCACCTTCCGCCACCCCGACCCGATCGTGCCGTCCGACATCCTCATTCGCGTGCGTAAGCCCAACGGCGATCTCGTGGCGGAGTCCACGGCTCGCATGCTCCTCCCCCTCGCGCTGGCAACCGGCGGCCACACCGATCGACGAATCGAGATCGACGTCCCGGAGGCGCCCGGTGCCTACCGGGTCGAGGTCGTTCGCACCGAGGAGCCCGACCTGGTCCTCGCGAGTCGGATCCTCAGTGTTCGTTGAACGAGGCAGAGGCTAAGCTCCGACGTGATGGGTCGGTGCAAGCAGCGAAGGAGATCTACGTGAGCCCGCGCGCGGGCGGGATCGCCGCGGCGCTGCTCTATCTCGGTCTGTCCCTGTTCGCGAGTCGGGCGGTCCTCGTCGCACCATCCGAGCTGCTACCGCTCCCCGTTCGTCACGAGAAGCCCAGCCTCCAGAGGCTCTACCAGGCGGACCAGGACTTCGTCGTCGGCAACATGGCACGAGTGGCGGGAGCGTTCTCGCTCGAGCCCTCGCGGCTGGACGACCCGGGGCTTTGCGCGCCGATGGATCGGCCCTACACCCTGGGCGAGCACATGTTCGGGGAGGGCCTGATCGGCGCCGTCCCCTACCTCGTCACGCGCGACCCCATCCTCACCTTCAACTCCGTTGTCATCCTGAGCACGTGGATCAGCGCGATGGCGATGTACGCACTCGCCTTCTACTGGACCCGCAGCATACCTGCCGCTCTGATCGCGGGACTGCTCTTCGGCTTTCACCCGCACCGGATCAACAATCCGGCACACCTCTTCGGCTTCGGGAACGCGTGGACGGCCGTCGCCCTCCTCGCCGCACATTCCCTCTTCGCGCAACGACGGTGGCGCGACGCCGCGCTCCTCGCAGTCGCGCTCGGGTTACAACTTCTCGAGAGTTTCTATCAGGTTCTCGGCCTCGCGATCCTCGGAGGAACGTACGGCGCGTTCCTGCTCGCTCGCTACGCGCAGACACTCCCGGCGCTCCTACCGAAGCTGCTCGCCGTGGGCGTGTTCGTCGGCGGATTCGCGTGGTTGGTCCTCGGACCGTACCTCGAGACCCAAGAGGTGTGGGGTGTTCTGGGGGGGCGCAACCGACTCCTGGCTGCCGCCATCAACTACTTGCCGGGCCGCTCGGCTTCACCCGGGTGGATCGCGTTCGTGCTCGCGACCATCGGATTGCTCGACCGCCTCCGAGGCCCCCGCACCCGCGACGGCGACGACCCGCGCGTCGCGCTCGCCCTCGCCGGGTTTCTTCTCTTCTGGTGCTCGGTGCTTTCCCTGCGGATTCCGGGGCTCGGAACCTTCCCGTCGCCGCTCCTCACGATCGGCGCGTCCATCCCCGGCATCAATGCGGTGCGCGTGCTCGCCGCCTTGCAGTTCGGCGTGTGGCTGATCTTCGCGTTCTTCAGCGCGTACGGCGTGCTGGCGCTCGTCGAGCACATGCCGCGAAGAGTTGGCGCGGCGATGACGGTCCTGCTCGCGATCGCCGTCGCGCTACAGACGTTTCACCCCACACTGTCGTTGCGGTCGTTCGCGACCCGGGCCGACCTGGTGGGGTATGCAGCACGCCCTGCGGAGGCCGAACTCGAGCAACTAGCGAAACTGCCGCCCGGCGCCGTGCTAGACCTGCCTCTCGACTTCAAGAGAGGAAAGATCCGTCTGATGCCCGGCTACCTGCTCGCTGCGGGCTACCACCGCGAGCCGGTCGCCGCCTGTTACAATTCTTTCCTCTCGGGTCTCCAAGCGAAGATCCAGCAGCTGACCGAAGCGCTACCCAACCGGAGAGCCGCGCGTGCACTGTCCGCGCTCGGCTTCACGAGCATCCGCATCCACCACAGACACCGCGGGATCGGGACGCGGCTCGATTCTTTCCTCGAAGCACCCGACTACACCGAACTCATCGACCAGACGCGAAACGTCTCTCTGTACCGGCTCCTGCCGCACCCCGTGACAGAAGACTTCGCGGCGATCGCAAATCCGACCCCTCCGGGAAGCCGCGCCGTGGCCTCCCCACCCACCGCCGGCGTGATCTTTCGGTTCGTAGGCTCCGAGGGGCCGACGTTCCGCCATCCCGATCCGATCCTTCCCTCCGAAGTCATCGTTCGCTGGCGTAATCCCGCGGGCCCGACCTGGAAGGAAACGAAGGCTCTCGTCCTTCTCCCACCGGCCCTCGCCTCGGGGCAGCACGCCCAGGTCCAAGTGAACGTCGACGTGCCGCCGGAGCCCGGGCTCTACGTCGCCGAGCTTCTGCGAGCCGAAGAGCCGGGCCGGGTCCTCGCGAGTCGACACGTGACGGTGCGCTGACGGGCGCTAGCGCCGACAGCAGACGGCGGTGGCGTCCAGCAGGTCTTGGCTTCTTTCGTTTTCTCACCGGCAGGGTCGAACACGGTCGCCCGCCGCACAAAGCAGTCATCGCCAGCTCCGAAATCTACCGGGTTTCCCGGGCTGAGTTGCGCCTTTCGGCAACCCGTCTTCACGTCGCGCGCGTAGACCGCCCCGCGCGGTCCACGACACAGAACCATCGACTCCGGGACCTCGCGGGCACAGCGTGGGCGACGCGGCTCGGCGCTGCCGTCGATGTCACCGTTCGTGTCGGCGACAACCTGCGAATCCCCCGGCGTCGGCTCCGCCCGGACGGAGGAGGTTCCGGGTGTGACAACGCAGGCGAGGAGAAGGAGGAGAACGCGGCGGACACAGAGACTCATCCACCGCGGCGTTTCAAGCGACACACGAACGCGCCTGGCCTGGTCGGGCTGTCCTGGCCGGTCGGGGCGGTCTCAGCCGGTCGGGCTGTCCTGGCCGGTCGGGGCGGTTACCAGCCGCCTGCGTCTTCCTCCGGGGTGTCCGTCTTCGCGCCGGCCGCGTTCTTCGACGCCGCCTCGGCTGCCTCCGCCTGCGCGGCTCCCGCGTCGACTTCGTCCATCACGCCGCCAGTGTCCCCCGGCGTCTCGATGTCCTCGACGTACTCGGAAGGAGCGACGATGCCGCCGCCTTCCTTTTCGTGACTACCGGCGTGCGAGGCTCCGGCGAAGCTCACGGTCAGAACGATTGCTGCGAAGGGGACTACTCGGCGCGTAAGAATCGATCGAAACACTTCAGACCTCCTTGGGGAAAACCAGACTCCACACTTATCCCGAGGGCCGCGGTCACGCCAGCGGCGTCAGCGGGAAATCCGGTAGTCGGCAACCTGCACCTCTTCTCCGACATTCGCATAGTCTCCCGCCGCCCGAAGGCTGCGGAACTCCCCCCACGGGACCGGTCGATAGCGCGGCGCACGACCGGGATCCGGCAGCGGCGCACAGACGGCGTCGTAGCTCGGATTGAAGAAAAACGGCGCGCTGTAGCGCTCGGTTCGATCGCTGACGACGACGCGATGTAGGGGCGAGCGATACCGGTCGTTCGACCAGACCTGCATCATGTCGCCGATGTTGACGACGAGCGCGCCCGGAATCGGTTCGACACCCAGCCAGCCGGCATCCGTTCGGACTTGGAGTCCACGCTCATCGGTCTGCGCGACCAGCGTCAGGGCACCGGCGTCGTTGTGCTGGTTCACTCCGAGCCGGCCTTCGATCGGAAGATCGAGCGTCTCCGGCGACGCCGGGTCGTCGCAAACGGGGTAGTGGTTCAATCGCACGAAGCTCGAGTGCATCGGCCGGAAGTGAGCCTCGAGGGTCTCCGGCGATGCGTCGAGGCCCGTCGCCATCCCGCCCAGCAGCCGGAGCGCAACACGCTCACACGCCTGGAGGTACTCCAACATCGCGCAACGGAAACCGGGGAGATCGGTCGGCCAACGATTCGGACCATCCAAGCCGGCGTTCGACGGGTCATCCTCAGGCCGATCGGGATGCGGCAGACGGCCGAAGTCGTAAACCTCCTTCCAATCCGGCGTATTCTTGGTGAGCTCCTTGTCGTAGTAGCCCCACGGATGCACCTCGGTGCGGAGCACCTCGCGTTTCACGGCGACGGGTTGCTGGAAGAAGCGGTGCATATCGTGCCGGAGCCGATCAATGCGTTCGGCCGCGATCCCGTGGCCGACGATCTGGAAGAAGCCGATCTCGCGACAAGCGGAGGCGATTTCGTCTACGACGTCGCGCGCGAGCGGGGGGAGAGTAGACTCGCCCTCCCCCGAGCCGAGATCGATCGTGCGCACGTGGACCACCCGAGCATTGTGATCCGTCAGGTGCTCGGAACGCAATCGACCCGACATGATAGAGGGCGCTCTATGCCCGAGACGAACGTGCCGCCGGTTCTTTCTGAAGAGAGACCCGCAAACGCCCAGCTCCCTCTAGAGCGCGCCTTCAGCCTTCCGCCGCAGGCATACACCTCGCATGCGCTCTTCGATCGCGAGACCGAGCGTGTACTTCGACCCGAGTGGCTCTGCATCGGCCCCGCGGAGCAGGTGGCGAGTCGGTGACTACGCAACGGTCGACCTCCTCGGAGAGAAGCTCGTCGTCACGCGCGACGAGGCCGGCGAAGTTCCAGTTCTCTCTCGGATCTGCGCGCACCGTGCCGCCAAGATCGTCTCCGGAACGGGGAACGCCGCCGCGCTTCGGTGCCCGTGCCACTCGTGGGCCTACGGGATCGACGGCGGCGCTCCTCGGCTCGAAGGTCCTCGTCGACAACTTCATGGAGGCGTACCACCACATCGCGATCCACCGAGACCTACTGCAGCCGATCTTCCCCGCTCGGCTGTTCCATGTCCCCGACAACCAAGGGCCCTACTCGGTCCTGGCCATGCCTACCAGATAGCACACGCCCTCTCCGCCGATCACGAACCTGCCGGGCCACGGCACGCTCGAGGAGTGGCAAAAGAAGCGCCTTCTGGCCGCCGTCGTGTTTCCGTTCCACCTCTTTCTCGCCCGGACACTCGTCGCTGATCTGGTACCAGCGGACCCCCGAGACGGTGGATCGAGCGGATGGTGCGCGAGCGGTAGCCGGTCGCGCGAGCGACGTCGTCTCGTCGGCGCGGTTAGCGCAAGCCGACGGGCGTCCCGTCGAGGTCCCAAGCCGGGTCTATCTCGATTTCGAGCCACTGGAGCGCAGTCGCGGCAACGTCCGCGATCGAGGGGGCCGGCTCGATCGTGCCGCTCGCGGCACCGCCACCGGAAACCAGAACGTAGATCGTCTGCTCTGCCGTCGTGATCCCGCCATGGGAAACGCCGAGACCGCCGTGATCGGTCGACGACAGGATCAGCCAGTCTTCCTCGTCGATCGTGGGCCGCCCACGCAGAGCGTCGAGCACCGTCCCGATGTGACCATCCGTGATCGCGATGCGCTCGAGGTACTCGGGGATGTCGGGCGAGAATCCGATCGCGTGACCGGTGCCATCGACTTCGTCGAAATGGAGAAAGAGGAAGTCCGGGTCTCCGTCGCGCAGAAGCGCAGCCGCCTCGGCGGCCACCTCGGCGTCCGTCGGCAGCTGCCGGTCGACGTCGGCGTCGGTCAGGATGAAGAGGTTGATCGGATCCCAGTGCACGATCGACGCCGTGACGAGCTCCGACTGTGCTGCCTCGATCCGGGTGGTGACCGGCGGGTGCGCGTCGAAGGCCGGATGCAGGAAGAGGTTCGTCAGCACCTCGTGCTTCTCCGGCAACACACCCGTCAACATCGTCGACCATCCGGGCCCGCTAGACGACGGCGTCACCGTCTGCGCCGCATACGACACGGCCCCGCCCGCAATCAGCCCATCCAGATTCGGCGTCACCGCGACCTGCAACGCATCCGGCCGCACCCCATCAATCCCGATGAGCAAGACCTTCCGCGTTCTCTCGACCGCCGGAGCCCCACCGCCACCATCTGAAACCGATGCCCCATCCCCACACCCAACCACGACCACACAAAGCCCCACGATCAACCAACCCAACTTCGTCCTCACGAGAACTCCTGTCCAGGGGGGGGGACGTTGGTTAATCTCGCCGAAAACGTTTAGCGAGACACCCCTCCTCCGTTCGACTAAACACTTTCGGCGAGACTAACCAACGTCCCCTCCGACCTCCGAGGCTGGAGCCCCGCCTTGCGGCGGGGCTCCCCCGGAGTGGAGCAGAAGGGATTTGAACCCTCGACCCCCACGTTGCGAACGTGGTGCTCTCCCAACTGAGCTACTGCCCCAGGAGGTGTGAATCCCGGCGGATGGGCGCCGGACTCCGGAGATCTATCAACGGGCTCTCCCACCTTCAAGATGGGGCCCGAAGGCGGTCCGGCGCCAGGCGACGGAGCCTAGCGCGAACTCGCGGACTTTTCGGCTTGTTCCTGCTCTTCCTTGCAGCGGATGCAGAGAGTCGTGACCGGTCGGACCTGCAAGCGCTTGGCCCCAATCGGCTCTTCGCACTCCTCGCAAAGTCCGAAGGAGCCCTGCTCGATCCGCTCCATCGCTTCGTCGATCTTGCTGATCAACTTTCGTTCGCGGTCGCGGATGCGGAGTTCGAGATTGCGCTCACTCTCCATCACCCCGCGGTCGGTCGGGTCCGGGAAGCCCTCGGCTTCATTGTCGCCCATGTCGTGTGCGGTACGCCCTGCCTCGCCGATGAGCTGTTCTTTGCGCTCTTCGAGAAGCTCGCGGAAATAGACGAGCTCGTGGGCGGTCAACGCTTCGGCCGCGGGGAAGACATTTCTCTGCAACACGACTACCGAAGCTATCAGCAGGGCATTGCGAAGAGAAGTACGTTAACGCGACGCGAGCGCTTCCTTGAACGCGCGAACGGAGCCTGACGGATTGTCTGACGACAAAATCGCGCCCATCACCGCAACCCCACACGCACCGCATGCAAGGACATCGCCGACGCGTTCGACCGTGATCCCACCGATCGCCACGACCGGGACGTCCGAAGCACGCGAAAATTCTGCAAGTCTCTCGAGACCTTGCGGTGCGCCATAGCGCTGTTTGCTGGGTGTCTCGAAGATCGGGCCGAAGATGAGATAGTCGGCGCCCGCACTCGCCGCGATCTCTTCGCGACCGTGAACCGAACGACCGATCAGCGCGCCCGGCCCGACGACCGACCGCGCATTCTCGACGGCCAGACCCGCGCCCGGAAGATGAACTCCGGCGGCGTTCGCCGCACGTGCGATGTCCGCCCGATCATTCACGAGCACGCGCGTCGTGCCGCCCGCGCAGAGTTCGACGAGTCGTCGCGCCCGCTCGAAAACTCTGCGGCCATCGAGACCCTTCTCGCGCAACTGGATCGCTCCGACCCCCGCGTGCTCCGCGGCCTGCAACACCTGCCATTCCGCCGCAGCGAAGATTTCGTCCCCGTCGGGCGCACCGAAACGTTGCCGGTCCGTGACCAGAAGCAACGGCGGGTCGAACGGCGCGTCGGTCAGTCGAGCATCCCCTCGATCGGACTCGACGCCGTGGCGTACAACTTCCGAGCGATCCGCCCGGCGCGGTAGGACAGGCGCCCGGCCTCAACACCCAGGCGCATGGCTTCGGCCATCTTGATCGGGTCGTCGGCGCCGGCGATCGCAGTGTTCATGAGGACCGCATCACATCCGAGTTCGAGGGCACGCGCTGCGTCGGACGCACAGCCGACGCCCGCGTCCACGATGACGGGCACCGAGCTCTGCTCGAGGATGATTTTCAGATTGTAGGGATTCCGGATGCCGAGACCGGAACCGATCGGCGCGGCGAGCGGCATGACCGCAGCACAACCGATGTCCTCGAGCTTCTTGCAGGTGATCGGGTCGTCCGTGACGTACGGCAGGACGACGAAGCCCTCCTCGACCAGAATCCGCGACGCCTCGATCGTGGCGGCCACGTCGGGGAAGAGCGTCTTCTCGTCTCCGATGACCTCGATCTTCACGAGGTTCCCGACGCCGGCTTCGCGCGCGAGTCGCGCCGTCCGGATTGCCTCGTCCGCGGTGTAGCAGCCCGCCGTATTCGGCAGGATCGTGAACTCAGTCGGCGGAACGTGGTCGAGCAGGTTCTCCTTGCCGGGGTCCGTGATGTTCACGCGGCGCACCGCAACGGTGACCATCTCGGCGCCGCTCGCGTCGATCGCCCGACGGGTTTCCTCGAAGTCCTTGTACTTGCCGGTGCCAACGATCAGCCGCGACTTGTAGCTCTTTCCACCGAGAAGGAACGGATCATCCATGACGCAGGCTCTTCATCCACCGCCGACGAATTGTACGACCTCGACGACATCCCCAGCGGTAAGCTTCGTCGTCGAGTAACTCGGGCGCGGCACGATATCGCGGTTCAATTCGACCGCGACGCGACGGCTCCCGAGACCGAGAACTTCGAGTAAATCCGTGAGCGAGGAGTCGTCGCGGACATCGCGCGGCTCGCCGTTCAACTGAATCTCCACGAACCAGGACATAGTGGCGAGCCCCCGTCTTTACAACCTGGATTCGGCTCTGGTAGCCGCATGCATGACCCCGCGCGCCGTCTGCACAATCAACCTGGACGCGCTGGCGCACAACCTCGGGGAGATCCGCCGGATCGTCAGCCCCGACACGAAGGTGTGCGCGGTCGTGAAGTCGAATGCCTACGGCCACGGCGCCGTTCCCGTTTCCCGAGCACTGCTGGGGGCCGGAGCCCACATGCTCGCTGTGAGCAACTTGGACGAGGCCCGCGAGCTCCGTGAAGCAGGGCTCGTGGTTCCGATTCTCGTCCTGAGCGGCATCGAGCCGGCCCACACGCCGGACGCGATCCGCCTGGGCCTGGTCCCGGTCGTCTGGGACACGGGCGACCTCCACGCACTCGCCGCCGAGGTTCCCCCGGGCGCACGTCTCCCCGTCCATTTGAAGTTCGACACCGGAATGCGCCGCCTGGGCGCCGACGACGCCGGACGCCTCGCCAAGGCGGCCGCGAGCCTCCCCGTGTCGGTGGGCGGCGTTTTCTCGCACCTGGCCTGCGCCGACCTGCCCGGGCACACCAGCGTCGACGACCAGATCAGCGGGTTCGAGAAGGCCGTTTCCGAGGTCGAGGCCGCGGGGCTCCGACCACAGATCAAGCACCTGGCAAACAGCGCCGGCGTCCTCGCCTCTCCGCGCGCCCACTTCGACATGGTTCGGCCAGGTCTCCTGCTATACGGATGCCTTCCGCAGCGCCGCCCCGACCCGTCGGTACCGTCGCTGGATCTCCGACCAGTCATGGAACTCAAGACCAGAATTCTCCACGTGAAGACGGCCCCTCGCGGCGTCGGCGTCGGCTACGGCTGGACGTTCGAAACCGAGCGGGAGACCCGGCTCGCCATCGTGCCGGTCGGCTACGGCCAGGGCTACCCCCGCGCACTCTCGAATCGCGGGGAGGTCTCGGTGCGTGGCAAACGCGCCCCCGTGGCGGGCACGGTCTCCATGGACCACACCACCATCGACGTCACAGAAATCGAAGACGCCCAACCAGGCGACGAAGTCACGCTCTGGGGCGGACCCGATGGTCCCGACGTGATGGACCTCGCGGAGCGAGCCGGCACGATCGGCTACGAACTCCTCACCCGCATCGCCCGCGACGCACCGCGGATCTACCAAGGAAGGAACGAATGAGCGACAACACACCGATCCGCCGCGCCCTGATCTCGGTGAGCGACAAGGCAGGCATCCTCGAGCTCGGACAGGGCCTCGCCCAACACGGCGTCGAACTGCTCTCGACTGGCGGTACCGCAAAGATGCTCCGCGAAGCCGGCCTCGCGGTCATCGAAGTCGCCGAGCACACCGGCTTCCCCGAGATGCTCGACGGACGCGTTAAGACGCTGCACCCGAAGATCCACGGCGGCCTCCTCGGCCGGCGCGATCTCCCAGAGCACGTCGCGGCGATGGAGGAACACGGCATCCCGCCCATCGATCTGGTGTGCGTCAATCTCTACCCGTTCAAGGAAGTGACCTCGCGTGGCTGCACGTTCGAGGAAGCGATCGAGAACATCGACATCGGCGGCCCTTCGATGCTTCGGTCGGCTGCGAAGAATCACTCCGCCGTGACTGTGCTCACCGACCCGGCCGACTACGCAGTCGTCCTGGAAGAGATGAAGGCGAACGGGGGCGCGACGACGCTTGCCACCCGCGCGCGCCTCGCCAAGCAGGTGTTCCGCGCGACGGCGGCCTACGACGGAATGATCGCCGACTATCTCGGCGGCCAGGACAAGACTGAAGAAGCCCCGTTCGGCGAGACCATGCACCTCGCGCTGCCTCTGGAATCCCATCTTCGGTACGGCGAGAACCCGCATCAGAAGGCCGCCCTCTTCGGTCGGTTCACCGAGATTCTCGAGCAACTGCACGGCAAGGAGCTCTCGTTCAATAACATCGTCGACATCGACTCGGCGCTGCGGTTGATGATGGAGTTCTCGAGCGATCCGCGTGCGGTCGTTGCCATCCTCAAACACAACACGCCCTGCGGCGTGGGCGCCGGAGACTCGCCCCGCGACGCATACCAGAAGGCGTTCGAGACCGACCCAGAGTCCCCGTTCGGCGGCATCCTCGTCTCGAACCGCACGTGGGATTTGCCGCTGGCCGAAGCCGTCGACGAGATCTTCACCGAGGTCCTGATCGCTCCGGATTTCACACCGGAAGCCCTCGCCCTTCTCCAGAAGAAAAAGAACCGTCGTCTCATGCGCTGGCATCAGGATCAGATGCCGACCGAGGAGCTCGACATCCGCGGCGTCGCCGGCGGCTTCCTCGTCCAGGACCGCGACACGAACCTCGAAGACCCCGCCGCATCCAAGGTCGCGAGCAAACGTGCTCCTTCTTCTGATGAGCTCGCTGCGATGACGTTCGGCTGGCGCGTCGTGAAGCACGTCAAGTCGAACGCGGTCGTCCTCGCGGGTCCCGACCGAACGCTCGGCGTCGGCGGAGGACAAACCTCACGCGTCGACTCCGTTCGCATCGCAATCGACAAGGCGAAGCGACGTGAGCTGAATCTTCAGGGAAGCGCGCTTGCGAGCGACGCGTTCTTTCCCTTCCCCGACGGCGTCGAACTCGCACTCGATGCCGGCGCGACCGCCATCGTACAACCCGGCGGCAGCGTGAAAGACGACGACGCGGTCGCCGCCGCCGACGCAAAGGACGCGACGATGGTCATGACCGGCGCGCGCCACTTCCGGCACTAGGACGAGCGGATGACCGACATCCTGGTCGTAGGAGGCGGCGGGCGAGAACACGCACTCGTCTGGAAGCTGCGGGCGTCGCCCCGCGTAGGGCGTATACTGTGTGCTCCCGGCAACGCCGGGATCGCGAAGGATGCAGAGTGCGTAGCGGTCTCCGCCGACGACGTACCCGCGCTCGCCGACCTCGCCGAACGCGAGAAGGTCGACCTCGTCGTGGTCGGCCCCGAGGCACCGCTCACCGCGGGCCTCGTCGACGAGCTGACCCGTCGTGGCGTCCGGGCGTTCGGCCCGAACCAAGCCGGCGCCGAGCTCGAGGCCAGCAAGGCGTTCACGAAAGGCCTTCTCGACGAAGCCGGCGTCTCAACCGCCGCGTACGGCACCTTCGAGGACGCGGACGCCGCCCATGCCTACCTGGACGAGGTCGGCGCGCCGATCGTCGTGAAGGCGGACGGCCTCGCTGCGGGGAAGGGTGTTACCGTTGCGGAGACGCTCGACGAGGCACGGGCCGCCATCGACTCGATCATGCGGGACCGGGTGTTCGGCTCTGCGGGCGCCCGCGTCGTGTTGGAAGCCAAACTCGGCGGCGAAGAAGCGTCCTTCATCGCACTGACCGACGGCCGCACGGTGCTCCCGCTCGCGACCTCGCAGGACCACAAACGAATCGGCGACGGCGACACCGGCCCCAATACCGGCGGCATGGGCGCCTACTCCCCCGCCCCGGTCGTCACGCCCGAGCTGTTCGAAGAAGTGACAAAGACGGTGCTCGAGCCCGTGGTCGCCACGCTCCGGAAGCGCGGCATCGTGTTCAAAGGCGTGCTGTACGCCGGGCTCATGATCGAAGACGGCAAGATCGGCGTACTCGAGTTCAACGTCCGCTTCGGCGATCCTGAGTGCCAGCCCCTCCTCATGCGGCTGCAAACGGATCTCCTCGACTTGATCGATGCCGTCGTCGACGAGCGCCTGCACGAAATCGAACTCGAGTGGGACTCGCGCGCCGCCGCCTGCATCGTCTTGGCCGCCCCCGGGTACCCGAGCACGCCCGAGAAGGGTGCGACGATCCGTGGGCTCGACGAGGCCGCGGACGTGCCCGACTCCTACGTGTTCCACGCCGGTACCGGGGCGAGCGGGGGCGAAGTCGTGACCACGGGTGGCCGTGTCCTCGGCGTGACCTCGCTCGGCGAGACGATCGCGAGCGCCGTCGAGCGCGCGTACGAGGCCACCGCGAAGATCGAGTTCCCCGGCATGCAGCTTCGCCGGGACATCGGACGGCGCGCGATCGCGCGGGGCGCGTGATCGACGAAGGCGAGATCCAGCGCGCCGCCGCAGCCCTCTCGGCGGGAGACCTCGTGGTCTTCCCCACCGAGACCGTCTACGGCATCGGCTGCGACGCACTGAACCCCGAAGCTCTCGCTAGGCTCTGTGCGGTGAAGCGGCGACCGGCCGAGAAGGGCATCGCGGTCATCCTCGGCAACGCCGCGATGCTCGAACAGATCACGACCTCGACAGCGGGCGACGTGGCCAAGCTTGCCGCGGCGTTCTGGCCCGGGCCGCTGACGCTCCTCGTACCGGCGCGACCCGACCTGCCCACCCCCATCGTGCGGGAAGGCCTCACCGGCTGCCGCGTGTCGAGCGACGACATCGCCCGCCGGCTCTCGGCCGCTCTCGGTCGCCCGCTCGCCTCCCCCAGCGCCAACCCAGCCGACCTCGAATCGGCGCACGACGCCGCGACCGCGCGGCGGTACTTCGGGGACGACGTCTGCGTATACCTCGACGCCGGCCGACGCGAAGGGAAACCGTCGACGATTCTCGACCCCGGTCCGCCCTACCGGATCCTGCGGCCCGGCCCGATCGACGGCCCGGCGATCCACGCGGTGCTCGCGGGCTCCTGAACAGATCCCGACGGAGGTAGGGCGGGACTTCCCATTCCCGATCGGGAGGCTTACTGGGCGCGGGAGCCACTACCGTGCACATCACTCCGCACCCCGGCAGAGGGCCGGCCGAGTTCCGAGTGGGGGGGGGCACCTACGCCCGAAGCGTCCGAACCAACCCGCTACTCCGACGCGCCGGGGAACCGCCTCAGATACGCGAGAAGATCACCTACGCCCGCGTCGTCCATGGGCCGGCCGGGCATCATCTCGCCTCGCCCGCCCCGAACGATCTGCGCGAAGTCGGGCGCGCGGTACAAGAAGTACATGTCGACGAGGTTGAGACCGAGATCGCCCCGTGCGCTCGCCGCGTGACACCCGGCGCAGTCGCTGTCGTACAACGCCTTCCCTCGCTCCGCGTTACCGCCGGCGAACGGCCCGTCCGGGAGCGGGAGGAGTTCCGCCCGCGCCACATTCGGCGCCACGCGCTTCGCGACGAACGGCCCCGCATCCGGGCCGTAGTTCGCCCACAGGTACGCGACGAGCATGTCCTTCAGGTCGTCGTCATCCGCCTGGGCACCCCAAGAGACCATTTTGTCGACGGTCGCGCGCCACTGCTTCTCGTCCAGACGCTGCTGGTGAATGAGGTCGGCTCGGTGGCAGACCGCGCACAGCGCCTCGACCGCCTCCGCGCCATCATCGTCCGCTCTAGCTGCCGCGACCGGAAGAAGCAGCGTCAAGCCGACCGCCAACGCGAGCGCGCGCATCACGCGACCTCCACAGAGACGCGGTGCCAACCGTTCCAAAAGTAACCGCTGGGATTCCAAGACGGCGTCTCCGGCTGCACGTTCCCCTTCGCGTCAGTCGCGCGCGCCGTGACGACGGCCGTCCCTCTTGCGAGCTCGACATCGGCCCGGAACACCTGCCAGCGACCCAGGCCCGGCTCGCCTTCGAGCGACGCGTCGACCCACGTCTTGCCGTCGTCGCCCGATAGCTGGACCCGCTCGATCGCACCGTGGCCGGAGAATGCGACGCCCGAGACACCGCAGCGGCCCGCGGGAACCGACCGCCCATGGGCCGGCTGGGCGATCACCGACTTCACCGGGAACTCGTGCACGGGACTCATCTGATCGTGCGGCACCGCCACCCCCGGCTTCACCGGTGTGTCTGGCATCCGGTACGCCTTCTGCATGAAGAAGCCGGGCTCCTCGTCCTTCTGCGGGCGAATCTCGGTGAGCCACTTCGTCCAGTTGTCCGCCGCCCATCCCGGCACCACCAGGCGCGTCGGGCCGCCGTGCGCGAGCGGAATCGGCGCACCGTTCATCTCGAAGGCCACCACCGTCGTCGGATCGAGCGCTCGGTTGAGCGGGATGCTCCGATGGAACGCGGGGGTCGTCGGGAGCGGCGGCAGGTCTGCGCCGATCAGCGCCACGTGGGCAGCCGCCTTTCCGACACCCGCCTTCGCCAACAGGTCCGCCAGGCGAACGCCGCGCCACTCCGCCTGGCCCATCGCCCCGTGCCCCCACTGTACGCCGGGCACGCGCGGACTGTACAAGGAGCGGCCGCTCCCGGCGCAGACCGTGACGGCGGTGACGGTCACCGACGGAAGCTCCCGAAGTTCAGCGGGAGTGAGCGAGACCGTTCGGCCGACGTCTCCGACGATGGAGAGAGCGCGCTGTGCCCGCAGCGCCGGTGGCCGGAAGTGGCTTCGCACGAAGAAGTCGTCGTTCGGCGTGATGAGCCTGTCGAACGACGAGAGCGGCGCCTCGAGCTGTTGCGGTGAGTGGCCATACTCGAGAAAATCGGCGGCCCGCGCCGGGGCCGCCAGAGCCGCAACAGCCGCACCACCCGCGGTCGCAAGAAAATGACGACGCGACAGCGTCCACGAGAGTCCCCTCATCCGCACCTCACGCGAGCCACAGTATCACGAACCACGCCGATAGGGAGCCACGTCCATGCCCAGTGGCCCGTAGCGCGCCTCGATCGCAGCGACGTGGTCCTCCGTCCAAAACGCGTCCCCCGGTGACGGGAACCCCAGCACGCAACGCTGCTGGACCGACGACGTCGCGACAATTCGTTCCATCACCTGCGAGCGACGATACATAGCCCACGTCCAGCCGGTGTGAAGCACGCTGATCCACTCGCTCGCCGCTTTGCGAAACGTCATATTCTGTACGAGCCGCAGCGCGCCGATGTCGAGTGGCGTTCCCCGGTGCCACGTATCGTGCCGATACAGCAACGCGGTGCCGACACGGTATCTCACGTAGCGCTCGCGCGGATAGAGATGCTCGGCCCGCCACCGGGCTACGTCCGGAGCTTCCTCGCGAAGAAGCTGCTCGGCCTGCAAGCGGTCGTTCACCCACGGCAGCGCACCGACGCCCGGCGTCTTCACGATCGGCCACTCGTACGCGGGATCGTCCGGCCCCTCGCGGGGCACGACGGCGGTCGGTCCTCCGCATTCGCCGACGTCGCTCAGGTAGACGATCAGCTCGACGGCTTCCGGTTCGTGCCAGCGGGGCGGGTGGAGGAGCGTGTGGTTCGGATAGTCGACGTGGATCCGCTGATCGCGGTTGTCGCGAGGATGGGTGCTCGGGTTCTTCCGACCGTACTTTGGCCACAAATCCGACTGCGTGAGCCGAACCTCGGAGACCGGCACCGAGAGCAGCTGCGAAAGGGCCGTGAGGAGGCGCGGATGCAGCGTCAGTGCATTCACCGCCGCGCTCGGCGTCGGAAACTCCATGCGCCCCTGGCTCCCGAAGTCGGCGTGGTCGCTTGGCGGCTCGGTGCCAAACGAAACGAGTGCGTCGCGCCGCGCCTGCGCAATGAGCGCCTCGGGAAACAGCCCGTGGACGAGCGCGAAACCCCGCTCCCGCCAACTGGACACCTGTGAGGCCGTGAGGGCCGGCCCCCGCTCGACCAGCGGCTCTGCGGGTTCGGATTCGATCCAGCGCTCGCTCGACATCGTACGCCGATCTAGCGCAGACCGAGCGGCAGAAGAAGCCGGTTCCCATTCCTTCGCAAGCGGTAGTATCTGCAGGAGATGAAGATCCAGGATCTCCAGACCTTCATCGTCGGCAACCCGCCGCCGGGCTTCGGTGGGCGGTACTTCATCTTCGTGAAGCTCACGAGCGATGACGGCATCACCGGCGTCGGCGAGGTCTACGCCGACACCTTTGGCCCAAAGACCGTCGTCGCGATGGTCGAAGACGTCTTCGGACGCCACCTGGAGGGCGCCGACCCCTTCCGGATCGAAGCGCTCTGGCGGAAGGTTTACGGCCGCGGCTACTCGATGCGTCCGGACCTCTCGCTCATGGGCGTCCTCTCCGCCCTCGAGAACGCCTGCTGGGACATCATCGGCAAGTCTGTCGGGAAACCAGTGTACGAGCTCCTCGGGGGACTCGTGCACGAGCGCCTACGGTCGTACACCTATCTCTACCCGAGGCCGGACGACACGGCTGACGTGTACATCGATGCCGATCTCGCCGCGAAGCGCGCCGCGGAGTACGTCGCCCTGGGGTTCACCGCGGTGAAGTTCGACCCCGCGGGCCCCTACAGCGTGTTCGATCCGCGGCAACCGTCTCTGGAGATCCTGGACCGGAGCGAGGAGTTCGTCTCGAAGATCCGCGACTCCGTCGGCTCGAAGGCCGATCTGCTGTTCGGCACGCACGGACAGTTCACGCCGTCGGGCGCCTTGCGCCTCGCGCGACGGCTGGAGCCGTACGACCCGCTCTGGTTCGAAGAACCGACGCCGCCGGAAAGCCCCGAACAGATGGCGCGCGTCGCTCGGCAAACACGGATCCCGATCGCGACCGGCGAGCGACTCACCACCAAGTACGAGTTCGCCCGCGTCCTCGAGACCGGAGCCGCATCGATCCTCCAGATGGCGCTCGGCCGCGTCGGTGGTCTGCTCGAGGCGAAGAAAATCGCGGGAATGGCGGAAGCGCACTACGCCCAGATCGCGCCCCATCTGTACTGCGGCCCGGTCGAGGGCGCGGCGAACATCCAGCTCGCCGCCTGCTCCCCGAACTTTCTCCTCCTGGAAGGAATCGAGACCTGGGGCGGATTCCATGCGGACGTCCTGAAAACGCCGATTCGCTGGGAAGACGGCTACGTGATTCCCCCGACGGAACCCGGGCTCGGAATCGAGCTCGATGAAGACGTGCTCGCGACCCACCCCTACATGGGCGATCGCCTCCACCTCGAGATGGACGAAGAACCGGCCGGATGAAGCCCTCCGGGGCTTTCGCTAGATAAAGGCGATCAGCCGGGATCACACCCCCGGCGCTTCGCCAGCCGAGGAGTCCACGTGGCCACGATCCGTCCCTTTCGCCCCTTCCGCTACACCCCCGAAGCCGGCCCCATCGCCGAACTCGTGGCCCCGCCCTACGACGTGATCAGCGAGCCGGAGCGCGCCCGGCTGCGGACCCTGCGCGAAGCCGGTGCGATCCACGTCATCCTGCCCCTGGGCGAAGAAAAGTACCGCACGGCGGCGGACCTGCTCGAGACCTGGAAGGCGGCCGGCCTCATCGCTCAGGAAGACAAGCCTGCGATGTACCTCTACTCGCAGGGGTTCGAGATCAACGGCGAAACGTTCGTGCGCTGGGGGCTCCTCACATCGCTGCAGCTGGAGGAATTCGACGACCGGATCGTTCTGCCCCACGAGCGCACGCTCGACGGTCCGAAGGCCGACCGGATGCAGCTCATTCGAGCCTGTGAGACGAACCTGAGCCCGATCTTCACGTTCATCGACAAGTCGCTCGGGCTCGCCGGAATGACCGACCGCGGCGAGCAGATCGTCGATTTCACGGACGAGGCCGGCGTCACCCAGCGCGTGTGGCGCCTCACGGACGAGTCGCTCATGGCCGAACTGATGGAGAAGATCTCGAGCGAACCCGTCTACATCGCCGACGGACACCATCGGTACGAGACGTCGCTCGCCTACCGAAACGAGCGACGGAACGAAGCCGGCGCGCCGACGGATCCCCAACCTTACGACTTCGTCCTCACGCACATGTGCTCGACAAAGGACCCGGGCCTCGTCGTGCTCCCGACGCACCGACTCCTCGCCGACCCCGCCCCGCACGGCGAGCTGCTCGCGAACTGGGAGGCGAACTGCAAGATCACCGCCTTCGACGACGCGATGGCGCTCTGGACGGCTCTGGGAGTCGGACCGGTCGGCGAGCGCGTTCCGCGTCTCGGCATCCTCCGTCGCGGTGTCCCGGGCGGGCTTCTCCTCGAACCGGGTGACGGCGCCCGCAAGCACCTCGACACGCGACCGCCCTCGCTGTCCGCCCTCGACGTCACGTTCCTGCACGAAGTCGTCCTGGACGGAGTCGCGCCCGACCGATTCAAGTATACGCACGACGAGCACGAGACGATTACCGCCGTCGAAAAAGGCGAGACGGAACTCGCGGTCCTCCTGCCGCCGCCCGGCGTCGACGACGTTCTCGCGATCGCCCGAGACGAGCTCACGATGCCGCAGAAGTCGACGTACTTCTATCCGAAGGTTCTCTCCGGCCTCGCGTACAACCCGATTGGCCGCAAAGACTGAGGCGACCCGTCAGGGATCGACGTCTACGGGGGGCGGAGCCAGCAGCTTCTTTAGCTGGTCCATCGACATGCACTTGGCCCCCAGAATCACCATCGCCCCGTTGCCGGCGACACCGCCGGATTCGGTAAGCCCGTACGCCAGCGCCGCCTGACTCGCGCTTCGGCTGTTGTTGCAGGCCTTCTCCGTCGGGAACTGTCCGTTCACCACCCAGCTCGCCAGGCTGGCGCCCGTCACGACGGTCCCATCCGGGCGGACCGGCGGCTGAAGCAGGACCCAGGTGAGGACCCAAAGAGAAGCCACGAGCGATCGGTTCGGCATGAGCCATTGTACCCAGACGTCCGGGCCGAACGAGGAGCCTATGGCGAAAGCCCCGTTTTTCCTCGGAAATTAGACCGACCCTGAACAACTCGGCGCCGAACGGGACGTAGCCAGGAGAGCATGAAGATGGCCTGTCTGGTGCTCTCGATCGCGCTTGCGTCCGGTCTCACCGCGGTGCCCACTCGCACGCCTGCCGCCGACCTGCCCCATGAATACGGTGAGGCCTTCGACAACGCCTCGGCCCGCGATACCGACGTTCAGGCCCTCGGGGACCTGAAGCGCCGACTCAAAGACCTGGAGGACACTCCTCTACGAGGTGTCGTACCGGGTGTTCACCGCGCAGGGAGAGAAGCTGGGCGAGATCCGCCTCATACGCGAGTGGAGCCCGCTGAACTGGAATGACAGCGCAACCCAGCCGACGATCCAGGGCGTCGTCGAAAACGTGCGGAGCGGCAACAAGGAGGCGCTCGCGTGGGTCGCCGAGCGCGATCACGCCCGCTCCGACCCGGGCATGACCGGGTGCGCGGAGGAGGTCCACAGAGAGAGCGCGACTCGCCCAGCTCGGAGAATTCCGCGCCGCCCAGCGGCAGCCGAAAACCGACGCCGCACGCGCGCGTGCCCATTGCGGGAAGGCGCAGAACCAACAGCTCGCCTCGGCGCTGGTAGGCGGCCTCATTCCGCTGATGAACTCGATGTCCTCCTTTTAGAAGACCGGCCCGAGCGCGGCCCAATCGGCGCACGTGGACGCCGCGGTCCGGCGCGCGGGCGAATATCGTTCTCGTCGCACGAGGAGCCGCCACAGCCGCCCGACATGGACCGGTTCCTCGAGAAGTACCGCTCCCAGGTCCGGTCGATCCCGCAAATACGCGACGACTACCTCCAGCTGCGGGTGTAATCCGGGCGTTCGCGTCAGGCGAGGCGGTTGTCGAGCAAGGACAGCCCGTTCAGGACGCCGTTGCGAAGCTCGCGCGGGTCGAGGATGTCGTCGTACCCGAGGCGGGCTGCCATCTTCCACGCGCCGGCAGACTGCTCTTTGACCAGCCGCGCGCGCTCTTCGTCGTCGAGCTTCGCGGCCTTGCCGCCGCTGTCCGCCGGCATCGCGCCCAGCGTCACCGTCGGCAACGCGTAGCAGAGGGTCTGCCGGTCGAAGGGGTTCTGCGCCATAATCGACGTGCCGAAACCGAACGCTTTGCGAAGCGTCACGTGGATCTTGGGAGACGTGAGACGGCGCTGCGCCTTGTACATCTTCCCCGCCCACTTGAGGATGCCCGATCGCTCCGCGGCGGTTCCCGCCATCACACCCGGGTTGTCCGCGAGGAAGAGGAACGGGAGGCCGAACGCACCGACATTGTCGATGAAGTCGGCCGCCTTGATCGCGGCCGCACTGTCGATCGATCCCGAGCGCACCGACGGATCGTTGGCAACGATGGCGACAGCCCGACCCCCGATGAAGCCGAGCGCCGTGAGGATCGACGCCCCGTAGCGCGGCTGCACTTCGAAGAGGCTTCCTTCGTCGACCAGCATCTTCAGCACCGGCCGCATCGCGTACACGCGTCTCGGGTTCGGCGAGATGTGCCCGAGGATGTCGTCGAGCAGACGTGGGCCCGTGTCCGGCGCCTCACGACGGCGCTGCGAATCGCCCGCGTAGGCCGGGAGGTACTCGAGATACCGGCGCGCCATCGCGATCGCTTCTTCGTCGTCGGCGACGACGTTGTGCGCCACACCTGCCTCGTCGGCGCAGACCTGCGGGCCCCCGAGCTCTTCCTTCGTCACGTCCTCGCCCGTGCCCGCCTTCACGAGCGGCGGTCCGGCTGTGAACATCGCGGCCGACTCGGTGATGATCGTGAGATCGGACAGCGGTGCGGTGAGCGCGCCGTGTCCGGCCGAAGCGCCCAGGACCAGGCACACCATCGGGACCTGCCCCGAGAGATCGGCCAGCGAGAGCAGGTCGTTCGGCGCGCGCCCCGGGCTCTCAGTTTCGGTGAGTCGGTGGCCGGCGCCGTCGAGCATGAAGATCAGGGGCATGCGCTCCTGCGTAGCGAGCTCGCAGATCCGGTAGCGCTTCGCCATCGACACGTTGCCGATTGAGCCGCCGAGCACGGTGAAGTCCTCCGCGCCCGCGAGCACGGGGCGGCCGTGGATCTTGCCCATGCCCGCGACGAGGGCATCGGCGGGCGCCTCGGAACTACCGGCGAGCGGACCGATCTCGACGAAGGTGCCCGGGTCGAAGAGAAGCTCTATCCGGCGACGCGCGTCGAGCTTCCCGCGCTGGGTCATGAGGCGCTCGATCCGTTCGGGCCCGCCCATCGCCCGCGACGACGCGCGGCGCTCGGCCAGTTCTTGGAGGATCGGCTCCCAGTCCTTGATACTGTCGCGGCTTCGGCTCACCTCGTCGCTCGTACCGAACCCGCCCTTGGTAGCCAAACGGTCAGTGATCGTGGCCCGCCGGACGGGCTGCCAGGGAGGCGCGCCGTCCGCTCAGATCTCCCTTGGCGCAGAGGCCCTTTTCGGTGACGAGCCGCTCGAAAGCACCGAGCCAGCGCTCATAGTAGTGGTAGTCCGCACCGCTCGGATGCGCCCGCTCCCACTGCCCGATCTCGTCGATCAAGAGATCGCGGAACTCGTCCCAAGCGAACGCACCGCTGTCGTACAGGGCCATCGTCAGGCCGAAGAGCCGTCCCTCCCAGACCTCATCGAAAACCAGCTCACCGTTCTTGCGTGGCGGCGCGGCGGGACCGACTGCGTCCAACACGCGCGGGGTCTTGGGGTCGGCCACGAGTCAGCTCTTCGACGGATCGCGCAGACGACCCGTGCCGATCATCGAATCGCGCGTGACGAGCGTCGCGAGGCGCTCGGTGTCCCAATCCTCGCAGCCCGACGGGCGCTCGGGCAGGACCATGTATCGGAGCTCGGCACTCGAGTCCCAGACGCGAACCTCCAGATCCGGGTCCAGATCCAGGCCCATCTCCGAGAGGACCTTGCGGGGCTCGCGCACGACGCGCGACCGGTAGGCGGGATCCTTGTACCAGGCGGGCGAGATCCCGAGGAGGCCCGAGGGATAACAAGAGCATAGGGTGCAGACGACGACGTTGTGGACGCCGGGCTCGTTCGGGACGACGACGAGCGGTGCCTCGGGGATCATCGCGAGCTCGAGTTCGCCGACGGTCGTGGTCGCGTCGGCAAGCAGGCGGATTCGGAAGTCGTCGTCGGTCCAGGCACGTGCGACGACGCGCGCGCCGTTCATCGGACCGATGTCCTCTTCGAAGAGACGGATGATCCCGTCGATCGCTTCGGCCGTGACGATGCCCTTCTCGGTCAGAATCGTCTCGAGGGCTTCCGCGCGCAGCTCGTTCTCCGAGTGCTCGTGGTCGTGGTCGTGGTTTTTTCCGGACACTCTCGCTCCCTTTCGGTCAGACGGGTTCCAGGTACCGATCGAACAAGTCGACCGACACCGGAGCCCCGGGCTCGGCCGTGTCCCCCCAGAGCTCGCGCCCCTCGAAACGAACCGAGAAGAGGTACTCCGGACACTCCCCCTGCCCGTGCGCGTTGGTGTCCGGCAGGATGCACGCGGGGTGAACCCGCCCCACGACGCCGCACTTGCCGCGTACGTATCCCGGCAGCCGCGTGTGGCCCTGCGGGTGGAGGTTCCGCACACGGACCGCAGCCCCAACCGCGAACCGCGGCGCGGCCTCGACCTCACGGAAGAATCCATCGGCCGGGGGTCCCGCAGTGGCCCGCACCGTCGCCGACGGCGCGCGGGTTCCGTCCAGAGCCTCCTGGAGTTCACCGGCCCGCAGGAGGCCGCGTGCGACGAGCAGCGACTCCGCTGCCCGAATCCAACGCCCATAGTACCCGACACGAAGGTAGTCCTTGGGAGCGATCCTCTCGATCGCATGCCGAAACGCGTCCACGTTCCCGATCCCCACACCCAGCAGCACGTAGACCATCCCGTGAACCCGGGCCTCCCACTCCTCGCGAAAGACCGCGTCGCCCGTCTCCGCAGGCACAGCCCCAAAGCCGTGCATCCCACCCATGTCGTGAATCCCATCCATAGGGACGTTGGTTAGTCTCCCCGAAAACGTTTAGTCGCGCGCCGCTCGAGACGGATCGCGAGCATCGACTAAACACTTTTTGGGAGACTAACCAACGTCCCCCCCTCCGGGACCTCAGAGGTCGCGGGCGTCGGCGAAGCGGGTGAGGCGGACGGGACCTTCGTCGTCGAGGGTGCCCAGGGCGGAGACCAGGCGGGTCTTGGCCTTTTCGAAGCTGTCGCCGGTGAGGCGGGTGGGCTTCTTGTACTGGACCTGCTTCAGGGCCTTCAGGGGGTCGACGAAGCGCTTTCCGTGGACCAGCGAGAAGTGCAGGTGCGGGCCGGTGGCGAGCCCCGTGCTGCCAACGTAGCCGATGACGTCACCGCGGTGAACGCGCTTGCCGCCCTTGATGCCGCGCGCGTAGCGCGTGAGGTGACCGTACATCGAATCGTACTTCACGTTGCGGCCATGATCGATGCGGATCGTGCGACCCATCTGGCCGTGCCACTTCGCGTACTCGATCTGCCCGTCGGCGACGGCGCGAACCGGAGTGCCGTGAGGCGCGGCGAAGTCGACGCCGAGGTGCGGACGGCGACGACGCGTCTTCGGATGCAGTCGCGAGGTACTGAAGCGTGAGCTGATGCGCGTGAACTCGACCGGGTAGCGAAGGTCCGAATCGGCGCGGACGCGCTGAAGCGGGACACCCTCGAGGTCGACATACGTCTTCTCGCCGTTGTCGTCGGCGCGCAGCGCCGTGTGGGACTTCCCGCGGGTCTGGACCTCGGCGGCCAGAACCTGGCTGCCGCTCGGGATCTGATCGCCGTCCTCGGTGATCTTGACCTCGTAGAGAACGCGGAACGCGTCGCCCTTCCGGAGGTGCTTGAAGTCGACCTTGCTCGAGAAGATTCCGGCCATCTGGCGGACGACCCGGGAGGGCACGCCGGCGGAAAGGCAATCGGCGGTGATGTTCGAAGCGACCGTACCCGACACGCCGCGAACCTCGGTCGTCGAGGGGACTTCGCCCTTGCGGGCGACGATCCCGCCGTCTTCGCCACGCTCGGCGACGAAGACGTTCAGGCGGTCGATCTCGTATTCCAGGCCGCTGAGCTCGCCCTGAGCATCGAAGCTGAGACGCAGGTCCCGGCCGATCTTCAGCCGGGCGAGATTGAACACGTTGCGCGAGGAGCGGTACCAGGTGAGAGCATCGCTCTTGGGGACACCGTTGCGCCCCAGCATCCCGAGAAAAGTATCGCCGTTGCGGACGCGGACGACGCGATCGACGTCGAGCGCATTGGCCTGATCTCCGAGAGCGGCCTGGCCGATCCAGACGAGATCGAGGACGGTAGCTTCGCTGGGGACTTCGGCGAGCAAAACGCCCTGTTCGGCATGAGAGGAGCAGGAGTGTGTTGGATTTTCACTTCCCACGACGTCCATCGAGTAGGCGGTCGTGCTCACTCCGAGCGCCGATGCGCTCAGTACTGCCAGCAAAACCGCGACACCGAGTAGACCCCCACCCCCGGCTCGCGCTGCATCCGGCTTGGTTGGATTCTGCAGCGTGACCTCCTCCTCTCGTCTCGTCTCGAGTCGAAGCCGTTCAGCTCGCAGTTGATTCCACAGATGTCAACCGAAAGGGACCATCCTAGCGCCTTTGTTAGGCTCCCGAAGTCGGCGCCCGCTCGTTAGGATGCTCGCTCGGCCATGACTCGACGCATCCTCGGCGCACTCTTGATCGCCCCCCTCTTGGGATTGACCGCCATTCTACTGGTCGTCCGCCACACCCTCGAGGAACGTGGGCCTCGTCTCGACGTGCCCGCGGCGATCAGCATCGGCGACGGCGAGTCCCTGCCGGCGATCGCGGCCCGCATGCAGCAACGCGGCGTGCTCGTGCGTCCGGAGGCCTTCCTCGCGCTCGCGCGCTGGCGTCAAGTGGACCGACAGGTGCGCAGCGGCGTTTACGAGTTCGAGGGCGGCGCCACCGCCGGAGAGGTCCTGGAGGCCTTGGTGAGCGGTCCCCAGCGGTTCGAGTTGGTGTCCATCCCCGAGGGCTGGACGGCTGAGCGGATCGCCCTGCGCCTCGAGGCGGCCGGCCTCGGGTCCGCGGAGCACTACCAGGAGCTCGCGGCGAACCCGGATTTCGCAGCATCCTTGGGAGTTTCGGCCGGAGGCTTGGAGGGTTACCTCTTCCCGGACACCTACTCCTTCGGCGACGATCCCACTCCGGAAGAGGTCCTGGGACGGATGACGGCCCGCTTCTTCGAAGTCTTCGACGAGAGCCTCCACGCAGCCGCCGAGGCCAAGGGCCTCACCCCGCACGAGGCGATCACTCTAGCCTCGATCGTCGAGACCGAGGCCGCGATCGCCTCCGAGAGGCCCCTGATCTCAGCGGTCTTCCACAACCGGTTGAAGCGCGGAATGCCGCTCCAGGCGGACCCCACGGTCCTCTACGGAGTCCCCGGGCGGACCAAACCCATCCGCCGCAGCGACCTCAAGCGGGCGACGCCCTACAACACCTACGTGATCCGCGGCCTCCCGCCCGGCCCCATCGCGAATCCGGGCCTGGCCTCCCTGGAAGCCGCCGTCTACCCGACAAAAGGGACGAAAGCACTGTATTTCGTGGCGCGAAACGACCGGAGCCACGAATTCAACCAGTCCCTCTCAGCCCACACTAGGGCCGTGAGAAAGTACCAAAGATAGGTCAATTCGGGGTTGATCACCCACCCACCTTCGCCTAGTCTTCGCCCCATGACGGATGCGGCTTCGGCTACGCTGACCAAGCGCCAGAAAGAGCTCCTCGACTTTCTCGACCAGTACATCCAGCGCCACGGCTTCGCGCCCACGCTGGACGAGACCGGGAAGCACTTTGGATTGACGTCGCTTGCAACCGTGCACAAGCACCTGACCAACCTCGAGCGGAAAGGTCTCATCCGACGCCGCTCGGGCCTGAGCCGGGCGCTCGAAGTCGTACCGCAAAGCAAACGCCTTGAAGGCATCGAGCTCCCGCTACTCGGAATGGCCGCCGCGGGCACGCCCATGGAGGCAACGCTCGACAACGAGCGAATCATGGTGCCCGATACCCTCGTGCGGAAGCAGGAGAGCTTCGCACTCAAGGTCAGCGGCGAGTCGATGCGCGACGCCGGGATCCTCGACGGCGACGTCGTGATCGTCGAGAGCCGCAGCAGCGCCGATAGCGGTGAAACGGTCGTCGCCGTCCTCGACGGCGCCGCGACGATCAAGAAGATGCACCGCGAATCGGGCGGGCGCATCCGGCTGCAGCCGGCCAACGACGCGTTCGAGCCGATCCTGTGCGATGAAGATCAGGTCGAGATCCGCGGCGTCGTCGTCTCTCTGCTCCGGAAGTATTAAGCCGCTCAGAGGCCCGGCGAGCTGCCGACCGCGGGAGGGCCCGGCGAGCTGCCGACCGCGGGAGAGCCTGCCGGCTCCGAGCCGGCTGACTGCGGCCCAACCGGCGGCCGGGACGCATGCCCCGGCTTGCGGACGGTCGCGTTCCGGGCTCGCCACCGCGGTCGTCTGGCAGTACGCTGCCCAGAGTGACCCAACCGAGCGCCAGCGTCTATCTCCACATCCCGTGGTGTCTCGCCCGGTGCCCGTACTGTGACTTCAATACGTACGCCGCGCGCGAGTGGCCCGAGGACGAGTACCGCGCCGCACTCACGGCGGAACTCGCATGGTTCGCCGAGCGCGCTCCCTTCAACGACGTGACCGTCGGAACCGTGTTTCTCGGCGGCGGGACCCCGTCACTCTTCGCTCCGGACACGATCGCCGCCCTCCTCGAGGCCCTGAACGAGCAGTTCCCGACCGCGCCCGACCTGGAGGTCACTCTCGAGGCAAACCCCGGCACGGTCGACCGTGATCGACTCGCGGGGCTCCGAGATGCTGGCGTAAACCGGCTTTCGATCGGCATCCAGAGCTTCCAACCGCGCCTTCTCGAGGCATTGGGCCGGCGCCATTCGGTCGACGAATCACGCGCGGCCCTCGACGCCGCACGAGCAGCCGGCTTCGAGAACCTCTCGCTCGACCTGATGTACGCGACCCCGACGCAGACCCTCGAAGAGCTCGAGGCCGACCTCGCCGAGGCGATCACGATCGCGCCCGATCACGTCTCCGCCTACGCCCTCATCTTCGAGCCTGGCACACCACTCACCCGAGACTTGCAAGCGGGCAAGATCGAGCGCGCCACCGACGAACTCGAAGCGCAGATGTTCGAGACGGTGCGCACGCGACTCTCCGGCGCGGGCTATGCCGCGTACGAGATTTCGAATCACGCGCAGCCCGGACGTGAGGCGCGTCACAATCAAGCGTATTGGCGCGGCGGTCCCTACCTCGGCGTCGGAGCCGGTGCACATTCGTTCTCGCCGGCGGCGGCGCCGATGGCGAACGACGCAGAGTACGGCGTTCGGTGGCAGAACGTCCGCGACCCCGCGAAGTACCGCGATGCGGTCACGGCGACCGGCCACGCCGTCGACGAGCATGAGAGCCTGACGCGCACGCAGGCGATGGGGGAGTTCTGCTGGCTCGCCTTGCGCGAGACGCGCGGGTTGGCGGCGGCAGAGTTCGAATCCCGATTCGGCGCGGCGCTCGGGACGACCTTCCCGCACGTTGCGGACCTCCAAACCGAGGGATTGCTCGAAGACCAGGAAGCTAGGCTGACGCTCTCACCCAGAGGACTCCTGATCGCGGATACGATCTTCGCCAGCTTCTTCTAGCAGGCTACTGCGTCTCGTTGAACTTGGCGTTGATCAAGGCGCCCAGCGCGTCCAAGAGGGCTTCCTCGTCGGAACCGGTGGCTTCGAGGTCAATCACCGAGCCGATGCCGGCCGCGAGCATCATGATGCCCATGATGCTTTTTCCGTTCACGTCCTGGTCGTCTTTGGCGATCGTGAGCTCGGCGTCGAAGGTCGCGGCCAGCTTCACGAACTGTGCGGCAGCTCGGGCGTGCAGGCCGAGCTTGTTCACGATCTTGTAGGAGCGCTTCACGTTCGGGAGCGGCCCCCGTCCCGCGTCGGGCAACAGATGTGTTCCTGTCCGTAGCGGCGGATAAAGTCGGCTAGTTCCCGGGCGGTGGTACCGGCGCGCGACGTAGTGAGCTTCACCAACATCGGCATGTTGACGCCGGCGACGACCTCGACGGATTCGTCGCGCTCCGCCACATCGAGGCTCGCATTGGTCGCCGTGTCGCCCAGCATGTCGGTGAAGACGATCGAGCCCGCACCTTCGTTCACCCGCTCGACGGCCTGAACGATCGCATCGCGGATGGCTTCGCGCTCTGCATCGGGCTTGCAGACGACGCCTTCCACCCCGTCCAGATCGCCAACGACGCTGAGCAGAGTTTCGACCATCTCCGCAGCAAAGCGTCCATGGCCCACGACTACTACACCGACCGCGGGATCGGCCTTGGCCGCTCTGGTGGGATCCATGCTCATGATTTTAGCAAAAGTTGGGTCAGCGTTCGACGTCTCGGTGCCGAATCGAGACTTCTACCTCTCGATCTCTTAGCATCTCCTCCAGGCGCTCGACCAGCACCACGGATCGGTGGTGGCCACCAGTGCATCCGATCGCGACCGTCAGATAGCTCTTTCCCTCCCGCTCGTAGTGCGGAAGAGAGAACTCGAGGTAGTCCTGTGCGATCTCGAGGAACCGGGTCGCCGCGGGGTGAGCGAGGACGTAGTCCTTCACTTCCTGCTCGCGTCCGGTCCTGGTGCGCAGCTCTTCCACGTAGAACGGGTTCGGCAGGAATCGTACGTCCCAGACCAGATCCGCTCCGGCCGGGAGCCCATACTTGAAGCCAAACGATACGAGCTGGGCCTGCAGACGGTGGCTCTGATCTCCCTCGTCGGCGAAGAGTCCCTTCACCGCCGCGCGTAGCTGGTGGCCGTTGAACGTGCTCGTATCGATAATCCGATCCGCGGCGCCGCGGAGCCACGACAGATCCTCTCGCTCGCGGTGGATCCCGGCGACGATGTCCCCGTTCTCGGCGAGCGGGTGCGGCCGGCGGGTCTCGCTGAAACGGCGAACGAGCGCCGCGTCGTCGGCGTCGAGAAAGACCACCTCCACCCGATGTCCGAGTTTGCGAACCTCTTCGAGCGCCCGTGGAAGCTGGTCCAGGAACTCGCGTCCGCGCGAATCGATGCCCAGGGCCGCTCGGCTCATCTCCTCACTGCGCTCGCACAGCTCGATGAACCGCGGGATGAGCTCCGCCGGCAGGTTGTCGATGCAATAGAACCCGAGGTCCTCGAGCGCGTTGATCGCCGTACTCTTCCCGGAGCCCGAAAGCCCGCTCACCAATGCAACATGGAGCCTGGAATTCACCCTCGTCCTCGCGCGGCCGTCCGCCGCAGATTGCGATCCGACTGCGAAACGAAGCGCTTCGCCGAATGGATGCCGCGTGCCTTGAGTTGCTGACTGCGCGCCGCGACCTCGATCAGCGTCGCGACGTCTCGTCCTGCTCGGAGTTGGATCTGGAGATGAGGTAGATCTATCCCGAGGAGCGTGATGTGCCGATCCTCGATGCCGAGCCGATCCGGCTCCTCCTCAGCAAGCGTCGCATCGACGAGTTCAATCGCGACGTCGATCGCCGTCTCATCGAGCGTCGCCAGCGTGCCGAAGAGCTGCTCGACGTCGAGAACACCGAGGCCGCGAATCTCTAGATGGTGCCGCAGGCCATCGGCGCAACGCCCCTTGAGCGCCCCCTGCGGCGCCTCCCGGACGTGTACGACGTCATCCGCCACGAGAAGATGCCCCCGGTTCAACAGCGCGAGGGCTGCCTCGCTCTTTCCAATGCCGCTCTTCCCCAGCAGCAGGACGCCGTGGCCGATGACGCGCAGAAGCACGCCATGGATCGTCGTCTCGGGAGAGAGGCGCTCTTCGAGCCAACGGGTGAGCCCACGAATCGTTTCATTCGTCCGCTGATCGGTCACCAGCAGCGGCACCCGGTGGCGACTGCAGGCCTTGCGCAGCATCTCGGGAATCGTGTTCCCGTTGGTCACCACGAGACAGGCGACGGGGGACCGGCAGACGCCGTCCACCGCCTCGGCCGCTTCATCCTTCGACAGCCGACGGAGATAGCCGATCTCCGCGTTTCCCAGGACCTGAATCCGCCCCGGGTGGATCTGGTCGAGATAGCCCGCCAGTGCCAGCGCCGGCTTCTGGACGCGAGGCGCGGAGATCTCACGGTTGAGGCCGCGTCCCCCCGAGGCGAGCTTGAACTTCAGGGAGCCGCGCAGCCCGACCACCTCGCGAACGGTGATGTTCATGCGCGAAGAAACCCTACCACAGTCAGAACTTCGCGTCCTCGGCGAGGATCGCGTCGAAGAGAGCGTCCTGCGTGTCGAGCGCGATGAGCCGCTCGCGGAAATCGCGATCCTTCAGGAGCCGCGAAATCCGGGCGAGGGCCTTCAGATGCAATGCGGCCGCATCATCCGGCGCGAGGAGCACGAAAAACAGGTGCGTGGGCTTCCTATCGACGGAGTCGAACTCGACACCGACGGAACTCCGCGCGAATCCCGCCACGACCATGTCGATCCTCGACACCCGGCCGTGGGGAATCGCAATACCGTCGCCGATCGCGGTGCTGTTCAGGCGCTCACGCTCGCGGAGCACGTCCACGATCGCAGCCACGCCCACACCCGGGACATCCCCGTCCAACATCGTCGCGAGTTCTTCAAGAACCTCGTCCTTGGTCGAACCCTTGAGGTCTGACAAGACTCGCTCGCGCGCGAGGATGTCGGTGATCGTCATCGGATCAGGCCCCCGCAGTCGTCATTGAATCAGCCCCCGGACCGCCGACATCACGTCACTCGTCGCCCGCCGACGCTGCCGGGGGCATGGGCCGTCGGGCCGAGGAGGTTCGCTTGCGGGAGGACTCGACGACACGGCCCTTCAACTTGCGGACCTGGCTGTCGAGCTTCGCGGCCGCCTGGTCGATCGACGCGTACATGTCGTCGGTTTCGGCGTGCGCGGTGAGATGGGAACTCGATGCGTGGACCACGAACTCGGCGCTCTGGCGGTGGTGATGCGTCGCGGTGGAGAGGATCACGTGAACGTCGGTCGCACCGGGAATTAACCCGATGATGTTGGAGAGCTTCTTTTCCGCATGGTTCTTGAGGGAGTCGGTCGGGGCGAGGTGACGAAAAGTCACGGTAATCGGAACGTCCACCTTCTTAGTCACACCATTTGCCTCCGTTTGGACGAGGGCAAGATCCCCATGATCTCGCGGTACTTTGCAACGGTTCTGCGGGCAATTTCGATGCTGTCCGCAGCGAGAGTCTCGGCGATGTGCTGGTCGCTGTATGGGCGCCGGGGATCCTCGGTTTCGATGATCTTCTTGATCTTCTCCTTCACCGATTCCGCCGAGACCCCCTCGCCATCGGACGATCGGATACTCGAGGTGAAGAAGTACTTGAGCTCAAACGTGCCCTGCGGCGTGTGAACGTACTTGTTCGCCGTCGCACGGCTGACGGTGGATTCGTGCATGCCGATGTCGCCCGCGACGTCCTTCAGAACGAGCGGCCGCAACGCCTTCACGCCCTGGTCGAAGAAGGCGCTCTGGAAGCGCACAATCGAGGTCGTGACCTTGAACAGCGTGCCCTGTCGCTGATGGATGCTGCGGATGAGCCATTGCGCCGACGAGAGCTTCTCGCGGATGTAGCTCTTCGCGTCGGCCCCGCCGTCATTGTCGGACAGAAGGCGACGGTACGAGTTGCTCACCCGGAGCTTCGGAAGGCCATCGTCGTTCAGTGTGACAACGAACTCTCCGTCCATCTTGTAGACGTAGACGTCCGGCGTGACGTAGCGAACCTCTTCGGTGATGAAGTTCCGACCCGGCTTGGGCTCGAGCGACGCGATGATCTTCACGCCCGCGGCGACTTCGTCGCGGGTGATCTTGAGTTCCTTTGCGAGCTTGTCGAAGCGCTTCGCCTCTACGAGATGGAGATGGTCCTGGACGACCGCCCGAGCGATCGCGAGTTCGGCCTCTTCCAGATCGAGCTGGGAGAGCTGAATGAGAAGGCAATCGCGCAGGTCGAGTGCGAGAACTCCGGGCGGATCGAAGGTCTGACACCGCTTCAGGATGTCGAGCGCGGCCTCACCGTCTACGCCGGCTTCGAAGGCCGCGTCTTCGACCGAGATCTGCAGGTAGCCGTTCTCGTCGGCGTTCCCGATGAAGACGTCACCGACCAGACGGTCGTCGCTGGTGAAGTCCCCCATCCGAAGCTGCCACGTAAGGTGGTCTGCGAGAGACGACGATCGCGACAGAGTGTTCTCGAGGCTCGGCCGCTTGTCCTCGTCGAAGTCGTTCCCGCTACCGGCCGACATCGAACCCTGCGACGTGTTCGCAGCATAATCGGAGAGGTATTCTTCCCAGTTGATGTCGCCGACGTTGTCCGCGGGCTCGACCTCGCCAGACTCTTCCTTCGCCTGCGGCTCGGCTTCCTGGTTCGTCGGGTCGACCACCTCACCCATGCGGTCGTCCGGAGTGGCGGTCTCGCGCTCGGCCTCCATCTCCTCCTGGCCTACCGAGAGCTCCTCGAGGGTGGGATTCTGCTCCATCTCCTCGGTGACGAGGGTTTCGAGATCCGCACGCGAGAGCTGCAGAATCTTGATTGCGTGTTTGAGCTGCGGCGTGATGACCAGGGTCTGTCTCAGCCCGGTCGTCAGGCGCATCTTAGGCTCGAATGCCATCGTCTCTCTTTACCGCTCGTTTTGCCTTGGAGCTTGAGTACTAAAGACTGAATTCTTTCCCGAGGTAGATCTCGCGAGCGCGCGGGCTGGCCGCGATCGCTTCGGGATCGCCCTCTTCGAGGATCATTCCGTCGCTCAGGATATACGCTCGGTCACAGATACCCAAAGTCTCTCTGACATTGTGGTCGGTTACCAAAACTCCGATGCCCCGTTCCTTTAGCTGCAGGATTATGTTCTGGATGTCGATCACTGCGATCGGATCAATCCCCGCAAATGGCTCATCGAGCAAGATGAACGCGGGAGAAATGACCAGAGCGCGGGTAATCTCGAGTCGACGGCGTTCGCCGCCCGAAAGCGCGCTCGCCTTCGACTTCGCCAGATGGGAGATCGACAGCTCCTCGAGAAGGCTGTCCAGACGCGCCCGGCGGACGTCACGCGTGAGGGGGAGCGTCTCTAGAATCGCCTTGATGTTGTCCTCGACACTCAGGCCCTGGAAGACCGAGGCCTCCTGCGGCAGGTAGCTGATCCCGCTACGCGCGCGGCGGAACATGGGCAAATCCGTGAGATCCTGGTCGCCCAGCTTAACGTTCCCGGCATCCGGATGGGTGAGACCCACCACGCAGTAGAAGGTGGTCGTCTTTCCCGCCCCGTTCGGGCCCAGGAGCCCGACGATCTCGCCCGGCCGCACTTCGATCGTGACGTCGCGCAGAACCTCGCGACGCCCGTAGGATTTCCGGAGCCCATTCGCTGCCAGAGACGAAGGCGCCGCCGATTTTTCTCCGCCGGGCGCGGGGCTCATGGTGCCGCGGCCCCATCCGGCTCGACGCCCGGCGCTTTGGAGGCATCGTCCGTCGCTTTGGAGGCATCGTCCGTCGCGCTCTCCCCCGCCTCCGCTTCTACGCCGCCGGGGAACAGAATCGCGGAGACCCGACGCTTGGGGCTCGACTCGACGACGCTGCGCCCCTCGTCGAGATAGACCGTCAGACGATCTCCCTGGACCTCGTTGGGGCCATCGCGCAATACGGGATCTCCAAGAAGCACGATCTGTCTGCTCATCTGGTCGAACACGGCTCGACGACCGGACGCTTGGCGCTCTCCCTGCGTAATCACGACGTTTCCCTGGGCGACGACCCGACGCATCTGGGCCTTCTCCAGCTCATCGGCTCGATCGAACGTCAAGATGAGATTGTCCGACGTGAGTTCGAGATCCCCCTGAACAACGTGCACGGCCCCTCTATAGACCAATCTGTTCTTTTCGTAATCGAACTCGAGCTTGTCGGCCTCGACGACGATCGGATCATCCTCCGAGCTGAACGACAGGCCCCCGAAGACCCCGGCCGCCAGATCCTCCGCGGCAGGCTCGGACGTTGGAGCGGCCGATGGCGCGTCCTGGGCCTCGGCGAGCCGCGGCGAGAAGAGGACGAGGGCGATCGCAAGAACCACGAGCACCCCGCGCGACCGGCACGGCTCACGACGCATGCGGAACCTCCGCAGACGGGACGCTTTCTCCACCGGGCGCAGAAAGGGCGCTTTCTCCACCGGGCACGAACGGGACGGTTTCGTCACCAGGATGGACTGACGCGGCAGCTCCGGGGTCCACAGGAGCCGTCTGGGCATCCGGCGAGGATTCGTTCTCACTCGCGGGTTCGGCTGGGTGCGTGAGAATCGTCTTCACGCGACCGACCACCAGGACACGGCGGGTTTCGAGTTCGAGGATCATGGTGTCTCCGGTGAGTTCGACACGGCCCCCGCGAAGATCGACACCCGACGACGCCACGACCGTGTTCAGCTCGTCGATCCAAGACGCTTCGGGGGTCTCGAGCCGGTACTGGCCGACGCTCACCTCGATCCCACCCGAGAGATCAATCCGACTGATCCCTGGCCCGTCCAAGACGACCTCACCGGTGGCTCCCGAGAGAGATACGGACTGCCCGTCGTCAGAGTAGAAGGACAGCTCCGGCACTTCCACGATCACGCGGCCCTCCTCGAGAAAGTCCGCCTTGGTCGCCCGTAGATCCCAGACGGTCCGGCCTTCTTCGACCTTAACACGATGGAACTGCCGGATGCTCTGCGCGATCTCCGGGGCGAGCAGAGTCTCGGCGGTCCGCTCGGCGACGCGACGCTGCTGCAGCATGGTCTGACCGATCAGGAATCCGATCCCCGTCAGGACGCTGAGCACGATCACGATGAGGGCGATCCTCAGGCGCGCGCGGCGCACAGCCACCTCCAATCCCGAACACAGATTCTTCCTACCATGGCTAAGCCCAACGGCGATGCCACCAGACCCACTCGTCGGGCCGGCGACGCACTTCGGATTCGATCAAGGCGGTGAGGCGGGCGGTCACGTCGGTGAGCCAGACCTCCTTGCCCATCTCAGCGGCGGACGCGCGATCGGGCAGATCGGGGCGGGTGACGCGGATCACGTGGGATCCATCTTCTTCGCGGTGAATGAAGACGCCTACGACGACCGCTCCCGTGCGGAGGGACAAGGCGGCGGGTCCGATGGGCGTCGGCGCGGGGCGGCCGAAGAAGGGAACCTCCGCGCTCTGGCCATGCGTGTTCTGATCCATGAGGATCGCTAGAATCCGGCCCTGCTTGAGCGTCCGGAGAATCGCGCGGGCGGCGCCCGGGCCGTCGCGCTGCACCGTCTCGACGTTCACCGACCGCCGAAGCTCGATGTTGGCCTCATTCATCCTATCGCCCTTCACCGGCGTCGCGATGACGGCGACCGGGTAGCCCTTCAGCCCGAAAAAAGCCGCCAGAAGCTCCCAGTTCCCGATGTGACCGGTGATGGCGACGACGCCGTTTCCCTCAGCGAGGGCCGCGTCCATCACCCCGAGGCCTTCGGAACGGACGTGGAGATCGAGGTCTTGCGCGATCTCGTCCAACAGGAGGATCTCGACAACGGAGCGGCCGAGACCACGGAACATCGCTGCGACGTTCCGTTCGCGCTCCTCGGCCGAAAGCTCGGGGAGGGCCTGCGCCATGTGCTCGAGTGCAAGCTTGCGAGGCTCGTCGAGCCGCCACACCACCAACGGCATGATCGCATCGACGACCCGGCGCATCCGGCGCAGCCCGATGAACCCGGCCAGCCGCCGACCGAGCCCGACCAGACCGGCGATCGCCCGGTCGCGCGCAGGCCGGTACGAGTTCTTCCACCGATCCCTCCAGCGATCCTCCCACGCTCGACGGAGCGAGTCCCGTCGCCCCGAGTCCATGGCGCCGCTCACACCACTCCGGCGCGGAGTAGGTCTTGGAGGTGAAGGATTCCCGATGGGCGGCCGTCGTCGTCCACGATGAAGAGCGAGGTGATCGAGTGCTCTTCCATGATCGCGAGCGCGCGCTCGGCCAGGGCGCCCGCCTGAACCGTCTTCGCGCCGTGCGAGGCGAGCTCTCCGGCTGCGAGAGCGCGGAGGTCACCGCGGCTTTCTACGGCACGGCGGATGTCTCCATCGGTGATCACGCCGACCAGGGCGCCCTTGTCGTCGACCACCGCCGTGACACCGATGGCCCGCGCGGCCTCCGCACGCTTCGACGACATGACGTGCATCGCCTCGGTCATCGAAGTGTTCGCGGTGACGACCGGGATGTCGTCGCCGACGTGCATGAGCTCGTCCACACGGCGCAAGCGGCGACCGAGCGCACCACCGGGGTGTAGAGCGCCGAAATCTTCCTCGCTAAAGCCGCGGCGCTCGAGGAGCGCGATCGCGAGAGCATCACCGAGGGCCAGAGTTGCTGTGGTGCTCGCGGTCGGAGCCAGCCCGAGCGGGCAGGCTTCCTCCGCGACACCCACATCGAGCGTGACGTCGGCCCCCTTTGCGAGCGGCGAACCCGCATCTCCCGTGAGCGCGATCACGGGAATCCCAAAACGCCGCGCGGGGGCCAGGAGCGAGAGGAGTTCCGTCGTCGTCCCACTGTACGAGACGGCGATCATGCAGTCGCCGCGGGCCAGGAGACCGAGATCTCCGTGCAGGCCTTCGGCCGCGTGGAGGAACAACGCCGGGGTCCCGGTGGAAGCGAGGGTCGCCGCGATCTTCCGGCACACGAGACCCGATTTCCCGAGCCCGCAGACGACGACCTTGCCCTCGCAGCGGGCCAGGACACCGACGGCATCCGAGAACTCGCGCCCGAGGCGCTCCGAGAGGTCGGTGACCGCGCGCGCCTCGATCTCGAGGACGCGACGAGCCGACGCGAGATCGTCGCGCGTCGGCGGTGTCGCGGGGCGACTCAAACCTCCGCCTCGCGACGCGCTCGATCGAGCGTGTGCACCATCCGCAGGAGGGGCGGCAGCTCGTCCAGCGGCCAGCATGTGGTCCCGTCCGACAAGGCCTTGGACGGATCCTCATGCACTTCGAGAAAGAGCCCGTCGACACCCACGGCCACTGCGGCGCGCGCGAGAGCCGGCACGAACTCACGTTGGCCCCCGGTCGCCGTGCCCGTGGCTCCGGGGAGCTGGACGCTGTGCGTGGCATCGAACACGACGGGACAGCCGATCTCTCCGAGAACGACCAGCGAGCGCATGTCCGAGACGAGGTTCTGATACCCAAAGCTCGCACCGCGCTCGGTCACGAGGAGCTTCGTGTTGCCGGTCTCGCGCGCCTTTTCGACGACGTGGTGCATCTCCCACGGCGACAGGAACTGGCCCTTCTTCAGATTCACCGGCTTGCCGGACTTCGCCACGGCGTGGATGAAGTCGGTCTGGCGACACAGGAACGCGGGCGTCTGCATCACGTCGACCACTTCGGCGACGGCGGTTACGTCTTCCTTCTCGTGCACGTCGGTCAGGAGCGGGAGCCCCGTGGCGTTGCGCACCTCGTCGAGGATGGCGAGGCCTTCGTCTCGTCCGATACCGCGGTACGAACCCCCCGACGTGCGATTCGCCTTGTCATACGACGATTTGTAGATCAGCGCGACGCCGAGGTCGGCCGCGATCGCGGCCAGCTTCTCGCCGTGCCACAGCGCGGAATCCCGGCTCTCGATCACGCACGGCCCGGCGATCACGGCGAGCGGAGCCCCGCCCCCGACCGGGACCGGCCCGATCGAAACCTCCGAACGGGTCCCGTTATTTTCAGTGCTCGCCATGGCTACCTCGAAGAGACGCCCCACCCCACGCGGGATGTCGGCCCTCTCCGTTCGAGGTTACCGGACGGGAGAGCCCGCGGCGACACTCGACAGAAGGAGCGGTTGGTGCCCCTTCTCGCGTGTTTTGTGGTTGAGCGCGGCCCGCACGTACTCCCGGAAGATCGGGTGGCAGTCGAGCGGGCGCGACTTGAACTCGGGATGGAACTGGCTCGCCACGAACCAGGGGTGGTCGCGAAGCTCCACCACCTCGACCAGCCCGCCGTCGGGCGAAAGACCCGAAAAGACGAGGCCCTTTTTCTCCAACTCGGCCTTGTAGTCGTTGTTGAACTCCCACCGGTGACGGTGACGCTCCGAGATCTTCCGCTTTCCGTAGACCTTCGCTGCGATCGACCCGGCCGTGAGCTGGCAGGGATACGCGCCCAGGCGCATCGTCCCACCCTTGGCGGTCACGTCTTCCTGGTCGGACATGAGGTGGATCACCGGATGCGGGGTGTCCGGATCGACTTCCGTGGAGTTCGCGCCCTCGAGTCCGCACACGTGGCGGGCGAACTCGATGACCGACATCTGCATCCCGAAGCAGATCCCGAGGTAGGGAATGCCCTCTTCGCGTGCGTGCCTGACCGTGGAGATCTTGCCCTCGGTGCCGCGGGGGCCGAAGCCCATCGGAACGAGGATCGCGTCGGCGCTCTTGATCTCGTCGCTTAGGCCGTCGGCCTCGACCTGCTCGGAATCATAGTGCTCGATGTCGACGGCGCACTCGTTTGCAATCCCGCCGTGGACGAGAGCCTCGTTCAAGCTCTTGTACGAGTCGGTGAGGTCCGTGTACTTGCCGACCATCGCGATGCGGACGGTCTCTTTGGCGTCCCGGATCGTAGAGACGACCTTCCGCCAGCTCTTCAAGTTCGGAGCGCCGGTCCACATGTTGAGCTTTTCGCAGACGCGCTCGTCGAGACCTTCCTCGTGCAGCCTCAGCGGGACCTCGTAGATCGACGGAACATCGACTGCGGTGATCACCGAGGCCTTGTCGACGTTACAGAAGAGAGCGATCTTCTCTTTGATCTTCGGACCGAACTCGCGCTCGGTGCGGCAGAGCAGGATGTCGGGCGAGATGCCGAGGCCCGTCAGTTCCTTCACGCTGTGCTGCGTAGGCTTCGTCTTCACCTCGCCCGCCGTGCTGATGTACGGCACGAGCGTGAGATGAACGTACAAAACGTGCTCGCGGCCGCGATCCCAACGGAACTGACGAATCGCCTCCAGGAACGGCAAGCTCTCGATATCACCGACGGTGCCGCCGATCTCGCAGCACGCGACGTCGTAACCGGCCGCGCCGGCGAGGAGTCGCTCTTTGATCTCGTCGGTCACGTGCGGGATCACCTGCACCGTACCACCGAGGTACTCGCCTCTGCGTTCCTTCTCGATGACCGAGTGGTAGACGCGACCACTCGTGAAGTTGTTCTTCTGGCCCATCCGCGTCGAGACGTATCGCTCGTAGTGGCCCAGATCGAGATCCGCCTCGGCACCGTCGTCGGTGACGAAGACCTCACCGTGCTGGAACGGACTCATCGTGCCCGGATCGACGTTGATGTACGGATCCATCTTCATCATCGTCACTCGAAGCCCTCTCGCTTCGAGCAACGCGCCCAGAGATGCCGACGCCAGCCCCTTCCCGAGCGAAGAAACCACTCCGCCCGTGATAAAGATGAACTTCGTCTCCCGTTTTCGCCCGCGTTCAGCCATTTCGCTCCCGCACCGCCGCCGACTCTCGTCGCGCAGTGAGCCATTGGCGAACCCGCCGGAGGTCTTCCGGCGTATCCACCTCGATCATCGACTCCTGTGCCTCCACCTGTGCCACCTGGATGCGGTGACCGTTCTCCAACACGCGTAGCTGTTCCAGTCGCTCCACCTTCTCGAGTGGTGTCGGCTTCATCTCAGCCAACTCGAGGAGGAAGTCGCGACGGTAGGCGTACAATCCGATGTGCCGCAGGCCGTCGCCGCCGCCCCAGGGGATGGGGCTGCGCGAGAAATACAGCGCACGGCCGTGGCGATCGCAGACGACCTTCACGACCTGCTCGCGCTCCCCCTCGTCTTCGAGCAACGGGGTCGCGAGGGTTCCGAGCGCCGCCGGCTCCGCTCCCGCGGGTGCACTGTTCAGCGCCTCCACTGCGGCTTCGACGTAGCCAGGGTCGAGGAACGGAAGATCTCCCTGGACGTTCACCACGATGTCGACATCGAGGCCCCGTGCGACTTCGGCGATTCGGTCCGTGCCCGAGAGGTGATCGGCCGCGGTCATCATGGCCTCACCACCAGCGTGCTCGACGGCACGCCGGATCTGGTCGTCGTCCGTTGCGACGAGAACGCGCGAGACGCCCTTTGCTTCGCGCGCGCGTTCGAGCACTCGTACGACCATCGGTTTTCCGCCGATGTCGGCGAGAGCCTTCGCCGGGAGACGACTGGAGCCATAACGCGCTGGTATGATGACGGCGACCGACAAGAGAGATTGCTTTCTCGGTTCGGCCCCGAAACTCTAGCGTCAGAGTCGCTAGAGGTACCAGTCCGTGGCACGAATTCTTCGTGACTTTCCGGAAGGTCGGAGCAAGACCGAACCACGGAAAGCGGTTTTAGATCCCCCTCTGGTGTCGTGTCAACGTAGCGTCCTCTCTATCCACCGGAAGCCACGTCGGCGTGGACTTTCGCCCGGCGCTGCTCGAGCGGGGAACGAGGAGTTGCACCCGGCGCAGCACTTCGTCGCCTGGCGCAACGAGGCGTGGAACGTCGAGGCGGCCAGAGCACCGGATCGCCATTGGATTTCGACCGGCACGCTCCCTGCTCCTGCTGCCCGGGACGGTGCTCCCCCCGCAGCGCCGCGACGCCGTCCTCTTCCCTCGTGCGGACGGCTCTCAGCACGCGACCCCGGGTCGCGAAAGGAGACCACTCATGAAGGATCCGTACTCCCGAGGAGTCGGCCCGCCGCGGGCCGCCACCCAGAACGGACGGCGACGTGGCCGCGCCGTCACCCTCGCCGCGGGCTGCTTGTGGATCGGCGTCGGCGCGGTCGCCGCAAACGCCGAGTCATCCGGGGGCCAGATGCGGCGTGCACGCTTCGCCCTCGCGCGTGGCGCGGATGCCGACGCGGTTGTAGCCCTCGATGCGGTCCGGCGGAGGGAGCCCGGGTCGGCCCGAGGACTCGAAGCCGCGCTGCTCCTCGCCGACCTCCACTTCGCCTCCGGGCGATCGGCCCAGGCCGAGACGGTCCTCGCCACGGCCTCGCACCGTGCGCCGGCGTCGATCCGCTCGCCGATCGACTTGGCCCGTGGCTGGCTCGCCATCAGCCGTGGGGCGGCCTCCGAGGCGCGGGATCGGTTCGAGAGCAGCCGAGCGTCCCCGTCCTCCCTGGCACGCGCCGTCGCGGAGATCGGGCTCGCTTGGGCTTCGCTCGGCTCCGGGCAGGACGTCGACCGGCTGGAGTCGCTGACCGCGCTGGCGCGCGCAGAGGGGCCACTCCCCGCCCGATTCGCCGCCGGCTGGACGCTCGCCCGAGCGCACGCGCAAGCGGGCAAGCACCGGCGGGCGCTTCGCGAGCTGCGGCGGCTTCGCCGAGCCGTGCGATCGACGTCGTACGAGGACGACCTGGAGCTTCTTCTCGGACTCGCACAGCTCGAAGCCGGGCGGGCGCGGGACGCCCGACGGACCTTCAAGCGGCTCGAGCGCCGCTTCGGCAGCAATTCGAGCCTCGGTCCAGTGACCACAGGCCTTCGGTTGGACGACCTCCGGGCGCCCGGCCCCGAGCTCGCCCGGCGGGTGAGCTCGCTCTACGCGGGCCGGGAGCCGCGGTCGATCGGACTGATCCCGTTCCTCGGCGCGCTCTTCGACCGATCCGCTGCCCGGGATGCGGCAACCGCCGTCGCGCTGGCCGAACGAGCCATCGACGCGCGCAAGGGGGACGACCGATGAAACGCCTCACCATTGCGAGCATCGCGCTCGCGCTGCTGCTCGCCACGACTTCGCCTGCCGAGGCCATCTGCGGATGTCCCTCTGGGGGCGTGCCGCGTCTCTTGAGTGCCGTCATGAGCGGCAACGATCTGGACGAGCTCCGCGGCGACTGTACCCAGCCGGGGATGACCGTCGAGGTCCAAGTCCGCCAGCAGCACTTCTACCGAAAGTCCTCGCTGCCGCTCGGGCTCGGCGGTCCCTTCGAGGGGGCGTGCATCAACGGGTGTCAGTGGATCACGATCGGCTCGACGCAATCCGGTCCTGTGGCAGGGCACTTCACCTTCTCGAACCTCGACCAGTCGCAGTCCGTGCAGCTTCTGGCGAGTCTGTGGAGTGTGATCGGGCTCGACGGCGTTCGTACGGATCTGCGGGTTCGCGCCTGGGATCCGAGCGCGAACCAGTGGAGCGCGTGGACAGAGCCGCCCGTTCTCGAAGCGTTCAATGTCATGTGGAACGGGAACGAGGGCGCCGCCGCCGCAGTCGAGACGAGGATCACCGGCGCGACGAAGATGCACGTGACAGTGGCCGACGGGCCCGATGACGGCGACCAGCCGACCATCCAACTCGACGTCGACACCGACACGCCGAACTTCTGGCTCGGGCAGCAGACCGGTGATCCGACGGTGCTGTACCACTGGACCGGAAGCTGCAGTCCGCCGATTGCGTGGTGTCCGCCTGAGTGGCTCGTGCAATTGGCGCCCGCGATCACCGTGGACGCGCCGGCCTTCGCGGCAAACTCAGAGTATCCGTTCCTTCTCGGGATGGCGACGGCGAGCCGCCCGGGAGCGATGGTGATCGCCACGACCGTCCTCGGACCGCGCGACACATCGGACTTTTCGGTTCAGGTGGACGTCGACGTGAACGTGGACGTCGTGATCGACCTGAACCTCGGCATCGACTTCTTCTCGATCTTCTGACGATGGGCCCGCAGGTCACTATCTACGAGATATCGTGGGGCGCCGCCGGGCTGCTGTTCGCGCTAGGCGGCGCTCGGGCCCTCATCCACGCCGCGAAACGACGTGGGCACGAGACGGGCGGCGTGGGCCTTCGACTCCTGCCGGTCGTCGCCGCAGCTCTCGCGCTCGTGGGGGCGCGGCTGCACGCGCTTCTGGGGGCGCCGCAGGCACTCGGAGCCGCCGTGGTCGACGGGACCTTCTGGCTCCTCGCGGCCACGGCGCGACAGCGAATCGGCGGGGGGCTCCTCCTCGCCGGAGCGTTCCTCCTTTGGGTCGGACCGCGGCTCGGCGGACGGCGGCTCCGGGGACTCGAGATCCTCGACGCGATCGTTCCCGTGGCAGGACTGTCGATCGCGGTGGGGCGCATCGGGTGTTTTCTCGGGGGCTGCTGCTTCGGCGTTCCTACCGAGATGCCCTGGGCAGTTCAGTACGGGCCGGGGAGTGCCGCGTACTGGAATCACGTCGCGCAGTCACTCATTGCGGACGACGGCGGCAGCAGCCTTTCGGTGCACGCGTTGTCGGTCTACCTCGGCGGCGCGGCGGCGGCGGCGGCGATCGTTGCGTTCCTGGCCGCCCGGTTCGTGGATCGGCCCGGTGCGGCGACGAGTGCGTTCGTCGTGTGCATGACGAGTTCGCGACTCGTCCTGGAACCACTTCGGGAAACCCGGTTTCTACAGACGGTGCCGGCACAGACCGAGCTCGACGCCGGGCTTCTGGTCGTCGCCCTCGGCTTCGCGTGCTGGCTCTCCCGTGGTCGGCCCGCGCTCTCCGTCAGTCCGATGCGGTGACCGCGAACGGCTCCGGTCCATCCAGCCCCGGGACGCCGAGGCGCTGGATCCGCCGGGCCGTCGTGCCTTCTCCTCCTTCGTAACGAGGGAGCCTGCCCTCTTCCTTCCAGAGACGGTACGCGAGGGCCGCGGACAGAACGCGGATCGGGTAGTCGCGCGGGTGCTCCTTCAAGTAGGGCTGCGCCTGCGCGAAGTTCTGGGCACCGTACTTGTCGACGATGAAGCGCAGCCCCCCGTTGTAGGGGCCGATGTTGTAGGCGAGCAGTGTGAGCAACAGGTCGCCGTTCATCTGGTCGGCGTAGAGCGCCAATGTCGCGGCGCCGAGGAACGCGTTGTGTCGTTGATTCACCGGATCGAGCCGAGGCACGTCGAGCGCCTTCTTCGCGGCCGCCTCGGCCGCCGTCGGCACCGCCGTGATCTGGAAGAGACCCTTCCCCCCGTCTCGGCTCGGGCGCGGATGGAAGCTCGACTCGGTGGCCGCCATGCCCATCAGGATCTCGTGTGACACGCCGAAGGCTTCCGCCGCCTCCTCCACGGTGGAGTCGAAGACGCGCGAGCGTTCGAGGACCGTGCGCTGATCTGCGAGGTCCATCCGGCGGTACGCGGCGTAGACCTGGTGGCGTACGACCCGCATTTGAGTCGCGCGCTCGTCGTCGAGAAGTCTTTGCAGAGTGTGCACGATGTCGGCGGGCGGTGAGACGTACGCGAGACCGATGATCGAGGCGAACACGGCGCCGTTCAGCGCGTGCCTCCATGGCAGCGAGACGGACCGCCGCGCACGCTCGACGAGCATGAGGACCAGGACGCTCGCCAGCGCGGCTCCAACGAGCGCGGCCACCAGGAACAGAGGACGCGTGACGCCCCCCATCTGCCCCAGCACCGCGAGGCCCCCGATCGCAACGACCGCGCCCCCGAGGAGAAACTCGACCGCTCGATACACCCACGGCTTCCCCGCCTTCTTCTTCTTCCGGCTGCGACGAGCCTTAGTCGACCGCGCCTTCGACCCGCCCGTCCGCTTCGCCGTCACCCCACCCACCTTACACCACCTCCACCCCAACCGACCGACCGACCAGCGATTACCCGAAATCCGTGCGATTCACCAATGCCCCTGGAAGGGCTAAACGTCCCTGGAAGCGCTACAAGAGTTGGCATGGGAAAGTATCCGCGAGAAGAGATTCTGGAAGCCTTTGAGAAGTACAAGGTCGCGCGCGACGATGCTTCGCGAACCGGGAATTGGTCGATTTGGGCGGCGGTCTTCACCGAGGACGCCCACTACATCGAGCATGCGTACGGCGATCTCAACGGAAGAGAGGCGATCCGCGAGTGGATCACCAAGGTCATGGCGCCGTTCCCCCACATGACCTTCCCCCAAGACTGGTGGGTCCTCGACGAGGAACGCGACGCCGTCGTCTTCCAATGCCAGAACCGTCTCGCCCACCCCACCGACCCGAACGGCGAACCCTTCCAGTTCCCCAACTGGTCCCGGCTCGTCTACGGCGGAAACGGCCAATGGAAATCCGAAGAAGACATCTACAACCCCGCCCGCGACGCCCCAGCCGTCATCAAGGCCTGGCTAGCCGCCGGCGGCAAATTCAAAAGCAAGGAACTCGTGAAGATGAGCGGGGACGTTGGTTAGTCTCGCCCTTTTTGTTTAGTCGTCGCGCGTCTTAGGCGAGGACTGATGCTCGAGATGAGCGGGGACGTTGGTTAGTCTCGCCCTTTTT